>NZ_JAPFCE010000155.1:0-871 GCF_026240895.1 Pseudomonas sp. DCB_AW | reverse complement strand
TGGATCCATTATGTTTTTGTCACCCTGCTTTTGCTCCAACTTCGGAGGTCGACCAGTACTCCGGTCGCGGCCAAGGGCGAATTCTGCAGATATCCATCACACTGGCGGCCGCTCGAGCATGCATCTAGAGGGCCCAATTCGCCCTATAGTGAGTCGTATTACAATTCACTGGCCGTCGTTTTACAACGTCGTGACTGGGAAAACCCTGGCGTTACCCAACTTAATCGCCTTGCAGCACATCCCCCTTTCGCCAGCTGGCGTAATAGCGAAGAGGCCCGCACCGATCGCCCTTCCCAACAGTTGCGCAGCCTATACGTACGGCAGTTTAAGGTTTACACCTATAAAAGAGAGAGCCGTTATCGTCTGTTTGTGGATGTACAGAGTGATATTATTGACACGCCGGGGCGACGGATGGTGATCCCCCTGGCCAGTGCACGTCTGCTGTCAGATAAAGTCTCCCGTGAACTTTACCCGGTGGTGCATCTCGGGGATGAAAGCTGGCGCATGATGACCACCGATATGGCCAGTGTGCCGGTCTCCGTTATCGGGGAAGAAGTGGCTGATCTCAGCCACCGCGAAAATGACATCAAAAACGCCATTAACCTGATGTTCTGGGGAATATAAATGTCAGGCATGAGATTATCAAAAAGGATCTTCACCTAGATCCTTTTCACGTAGAAAGCCAGTCCGCAGAAACGGTGCTGACCCCGGATGAATGTCAGCTACTGGGCTATCTGGACAAGGGAAAACGCAAGCGCAAAGAGAAAGCAGGTAGCTTGCAGTGGGCTTACATGGCGATAGCTAGACTGGGCGGTTTTATGGACAGCAAGCGAACCGGAATTGCCAGCTGGGGCGCCCTCTGGTAAGGTTG
>NZ_JAPFCE010000019.1:0-89615 GCF_026240895.1 Pseudomonas sp. DCB_AW | reverse complement strand
AGCCCGCTCCCACAGGTATGGACCATGTGGGAGCGGGCTTGCCCGCGAAGAGGCCGGTGCAGGCACAGCAAATACCTCAGGCCCGCCACAGGTACCAGGCCGCCACGGTCCGGAACGGGCGCCAGCCACCGCCCAGCGAGCGCATCTGCGCCGGCGTCGGTGCTTTCTCCAGCCCCTTGAGCCGACGATACCCCTCACGCACCGCGAAGTCGTCGACCGGCAGAATGTCCGAACGCTCAAGGCAATAGATCAGCAACATCTCCACCGTCCAGCGCCCTACCCCGCGCAAGGCCACCAGGCGCTCGATCAACGCGTCATCGGGCATGGCCAGCGCCTCCTCGCGGCTGGGCACCACACCCGCTAGGCGGGCCTGGGCAATGCCCTGAACCGTGGCTGCCTTGCTCGCCGAAAAGCCGCACGCACGCATCGCCTCTGGCGTTACGGCCAGCAATTGCTGCGGTGCGGGAAAGCCGCCTTCAGGGAACAGCGCCAACAGCCGGCCCAAAATCGACTCGGCAGCGCGTGCATGCAACTGCTGGTAGGCAATCGCCCGTACCAGCGCCTCATAAGGCTCGCGTCCCGGCGTCGCCTGGTGCAGGCACGGCCCGATCGCTGCGATATGCCGTGCCCAGTCCGGGTCCGAGTCGGCCAGGTAGCGGGCAGCTTCCCGGTAGGCTTCGGGCGAAAGGTCAGCCAGGATCATAGCGGCTCCAACACGTCGACTAGAGGCCAAGCTTAGCCCAACCGCTCATCGGCGAAACGCCGGATCTTGCGCGGCTAATTCCTGGCATACCATTGCTCTGCGGCGCGTTACCCGCATAGAATTGAGAACTATTCACAATCGCGCATGCTCACGGGATCAGGCCTTCGATACGATGCAGATCAACGACACACTCAAGCCCACCGAGGTCGCTCTGCTCTATCAGTCCCACCACGCCTGGCTAAGTAGCTGGCTGCGCAGCCGGGTCGGGTGCCATGAGCATGCCGCCGACCTGGCCCAGGATACCTTCGTCCGGGTGTTGCGTGCCCGTCAGGCCTCACCGCTCAAGGAGCCCCGCGCCTACCTCAGCGCCATCGCCCGGGGGCTGATGATCGACCAGTTCCGCCGCCGCGCCCTGGAGCGGGCCTATCAGGAAAGCCTGGCCCACCTGCCTGAAGCCGAAGTGCCCAGCGAGGAACACCGGCTGGTCATCCTCGATACGCTGGAACGCCTCGACCGTGCCCTGCAGGCGTTGAAGCCGCGGGTGCGGCAGGCCTTTCTGCTGGCCCAGATCGACGGGCTGAGCATCGCGCAGATCGCCCAGCAGCTGGATGTCTCCCGCGCGACCATCGAGCGCGACTTGGCCAAGGGCCTGGGTGTCTGCTACCGGTTGCGCTATGTCGAACGCTGAGAACGCCCCCGCGCAAACCCAGGTCGACCAGGCCATCGACTGGCTGGTGAAACTGCGCTTCGACACCCCCAGCCCGCGTACCGAGCGGCAATTCCAGCAATGGCTGGCCAGCCACCCACAAAACCCTCAGGCCTGGCAGCGTGTCAGCAGCCTCAGCGACGAGCTGGCCGGGCTGCCCAAGGCACTGAGCCGACGCACCCTCGACGCCAGCCAGCGCCAGCACAGCAGCCGCCGGGACCACCTCAAACTGCTGGCGCTGTTGGCCGTTGGCGGCAGCCTGGGCTGGGCCGCGCGCGCGCCCTTGGGCCTGCCGCAGCTACTGGCCGACAGCAGCACCGCGGCGGGCGAACGTCGGCAATTGCAAGGCAGTGATGGCAGCCGTATCCAGCTCAACACCGCCAGTGCCATCGACCTGCACTACAGCAGCGAACAACGACTGCTCGAACTGATACGGGGCGAGGTTAGCCTGGACGCCAACGCCAACGACAGCCGCCCTTTCCGCATCGATACCCGTGTCGGCACCTTGGGCACACTCGACGGCCAACTGCTGCTGCGCGAAAACGACAATGGCTTGTTGGTGGCCGTACGCCGTGGCGAGGTCACACTGTTCCCCGCGTCGCCTTCAGCGCGGTTGGTACAGGCTGGCGAAACCTTGCAGGTGCAGGCTAACGGAAGCTTGCAGGCCGTGAGCCTGCGCAGCGACCCGTGGGGCTGGACCGACGGCGTGCTCAGCGTGCAGCAGATGCCGCTGGGCGAATTCGCGGCCGAGCTGGCCCGCTACCGCCCGGGCCTGCTGCGCTGCGCCGACGAAGTGGCACACCTCAAAGTCTCCGGCACCTACCAGCTGGCCGATACCGGGCAGATTCTGCAATTGCTCACGCGCAGCCTGCCGGTGCGGGTCGAGTACCGCACACGCTATTGGGTGAGCATCGACGCCGCCTGAACCCCGCGTGGTCAGTCCGCCACCGCGCGCAGGCGCCCTGCCCGCCGGTACGACTGCCGGGCAAAACAGACGAACAACCCTGCCATGATCGCCAGCGCCATCGGCAACCCGTGCGGTGCCACATCCATCGCCGCGCCACTGACCAGCGGCCCGATCAGGCTGCCCACACCCCACAGCAAGCCGACGCTGGCATTGGCCGTGACCAGGTCCTGCCCTTTGAAGCGCTGCCCAATCAGCACCAGCGCCAAGGTGTAGATGCCCCCCGCCACTGCGCCCAGCACCACCAGCAGCGGCCACAGCAACCAGGTCATCTGCAGCAGCCACGGCAGGCCGATGCCGATCAGCATCGCCACCAGGCCGCACACCAGGTGCAGCCCGGTGCGCTCGACCCGGTCGGCCAACCAGCCCAAAGGCAGCTGGAACAGCATGTCGCCAGCAAACACCACCGTCACCATCAGCGCCGCCACACCCACGGCAAAGCCGTGGCTGGTGGCGTACACCGGCAACAGCGACAGCACCACGGCGTCGAAGAAGGAGAAGAACAGCACCGCCACGCACAAGGCCGGCGCCACGCGGAAGAACCCGGCCAGGCCGAAGCTTTTTTCGCCTTCTTCATGCTCGACGTAGTCGTTGGGCACGGTCAGCACGATGCACAGCAGCGCCAGGCCATAGCAGGCGGTGACCACGCCGGTGATCCATGGGCTGTCGGCGCCCAGCACGGCCAGCATTGCCGGGCCGAGTACCTGGAAGCCGGTAAAGCTGGTGGCGTACAGGGCCATGATTTTGCCGCGGTTGTGCTCGGGGCACAGCTCGTTGACCCAGGACTCGCCGAGAATGATGGCGATACCCATGCCGATGCCCAGGCCCAAGCGCAGCAACGCCAGCAACCAGATCGAGTCGAAAGCCGACTCCAGCAAGGCGATGCTGACGGTGCACAGGCTGAAGCACAGTAAGTAGATGGTGCGCCGGGTCAGGCGCCGGCAGCAGGCGTCGACCATGAATGCCGAAAGCATCATCCCGGCTGCCGGGATGGCCGAAATAATGCCGATTTCCAGCGTGCCTGCGCCGGCCTCATGCAGGCGCAACGACACCAACGGCAGGCTGGCCCCAAGGCTAAAGCCCACCACCGACACGGCGAACAACAGGCCCGCCAGCAAACGCATGTTCATTTACCACTCCTTGCAAACCGAAAAGACGAGCAAACACGAGCGCGCACGCCGGGACGGCGGACGACGCAAAAGCGCGGATCAGTTCAGGGCAAGGTGTGGCGAGAAGGTGAAGGCAAACAGCACGCTGCGCCGACGCTTGAGCACCGTGTCGCTCGGCCACGCACGACGCAGGGCCTGGAGTGCAGGCTGGCGAGCAGGTGGGAGGGACGGGTTACGGCGCATTGCTTTGACTACGCAGGTTGGAGAAAAGAGGCGGCACTCTAGGCTAACGGTGGTCGGGCCGTCAATCGTCAGGGGGCCGCCGCACGACCTATTCTGGCCGGTCCTGTGCTCGGCAAGGCGGCTCCTTGTAGGAGCGGCCTTGCGTCGCGATTGGGCTGCGCGGCAGCCCCTTACAGGCTCAACGCTTGCTGGTAGACGGCAGGAACACCGCCAACAACCCGAACAACGGCAGGAACGAGCACACGCCATACACGTACTCGATACCGCGCAAGTCCGCGACATACCCCAGCAGCGCCGCGCCAATGCCGCCGAAGCCGAACATAAGCCCGAAGAAGATCCCGGCAATCATGCCCACGCTGCCCGGCACCAGCTCCTGCGCATACACCACGATGGCCGAAAACGCCGAGGCCAGGATGAAGCCGATCACCACGCTCAGCACGGTGGTCCAGAACAGGTCGGCATACGGCAGCGCCAGGGTGAACGGTGTCACGCCCAGAATGGAGAACCAGATCACCGCTTTGCGCCCGATACGGTCACCGATCGGCCCGCCGAAGAAGGTACCGGCCGCCACCGCGCCCAGGAACAGGAACAGGTGCAGCTGCGAGCTGGCCACCGAGACGTCGAACTTTTCGATCAGGTAGAAGGTGAAGTAGCTCGTGAAGCTGGCCATGTAGAAGTACTTCGAGAACACCAACAGGCCTAGCACGATCAGCGCCGCGATCACCCGCTTGCGCGAGATGCCATGGGTGGCCTGCACCGCCTTGCGGGCCTTGGCCTGGTTGAGGTGCTCCTTGTACCAGCTACGCAGCATCAGGGTCACGGCGAAGAAGAACAGCCCCGCCAGGCCAAACCAGGCCACGTGCGTTTGCCCGAACGGGATGACGATCGCCGCCGCCAGCAGTGGCCCCAGCGCCGAGCCGGTGTTGCCGCCTACCTGGAAGGTCGATTGGGCCAGACCAAAACGCCCGCCCGAGGCCAACCGCGCGATGCGCGAGGTTTCTGGGTGGAAGGTGGATGAACCAATGCCCACCAGCGCCGAGGCCAGCAGAATCATCGGGAAGCTGCCGACAAAGGCCAGCATGACGATCCCCACCAGCGTGCACAGGGTGCCCATCGGCAGCAGGTTGGGTGCGGGCCGGCGGTCGGTAAAGAAGCCGACCCAAGGCTGAAGCAGCGAGGCGGTTATCTGGAATGTCAGGGTGATCATGCCGATCTGGGCGAAGCTCAGGTCGTAGTTGGCCTTGAGCATCGGGTAGATCGCCGGCAGCACCGACTGGATCAGGTCATTGATCAAGTGCGCCAGGGCGCAGAAGCCGATGATGCGCATCACCAACGGGTTGGCAGGGTTCGCCGCTGCGCTGGTGGACGCCGTGGAGGTGCTACTGATGGCCATGTGCCTGAATCTCCGTCCGCAGGTTTGGGATCCGATTATCGGGAAACAAATAGATACATAGCTACCTTTTTTATCCCTCCGTCGAAACGTACTTGTAAATGGTTCTCAATATAATTAGCATCCTCGACTCATTCCCCTGTCATCGTTGGGCGAAACGGCCCCTATCGTGAGCAGACCGATCCCATGAGCCCGATGCCCGCCAAGCAACTCCAGTCCGACCCTCAGCAGGAAGCCCTGGAGTGGTTTTCCCGTTTGCGTCAGCCCGGCTGTGACGAAGGCGAACGCCAGGTGTTTGCCGCCTGGTGCCAGGCGCCGCAGAACGCCCAAGCCTACGCTGAACTGGAAACCTTCTGGCAACAGCTGCAACCGCCACCGGCACGGCCCCGACCGCGGCAGATAAACACGCGCCGCAGCCACCTGGGCAAATGGCTGGCGCTACTGTTTTTGCTGGTGCTGGGCGCTTTGGCCTACTTGTACTGGCCACTGATGCAACGCCTGGGCAGCGAACTGCACACCGACGTGGGCGAACGCCGTAGCCTGCGCCTGCCCGACGGCTCGACCCTGCACCTGGACAGCGCCAGCGCGATGAACGTCGACCTGCGTGGCCGTACCCGCCAGTTGCACCTGGTACAAGGCCAGGTCTATCTGGAGGTCCTGCTCGACGGCCGGGCCATGGAGGTAGAAGTGGGCGAGGCGCGCATCCAGGTATTTGGTACCCGCCTGCAAATCGCGCGCTATGCGCACCACGACGAGCTGGTGGTGCTCAGTGGCAAGGCCATGGTTGTGCAGGCCGGCGAGCAGCGCCTGGTCTCGGCGGGCGAACGGGTGAGCTTCGACGGCACACGGATCGACACTGTGCAAAAAACCGATCTGAAAACTGCCGACAGCTGGCGCAGCGGCCGCCTGCGCGCCACCGATATGCCGCTTGGGCAGGTGCTGGAACGCTTGGCCGGTTACCAGGGCGAACGCCTGTGGATACTCGACGATCACACCGCCCATCGGCGCGTGAGCGGCGATTTCAACCTCGACCGCCCTGCCGAAAGCCTCGCCGCACTGGCCAGCGCCCAGCAATTGCAGCTGCACAGCATGCTCGGGCACTGGCTGATCGTTCGCTGAAGGCGGGCCTGGCGGCTAAGTTTTTGAAAGCGTGCAAATTTTTTTTGAAATGAGTGTTGACAGAGGGGCATCACAAGGGAATAATGCGCGCCATTGGCTACATAGCTCAGTTGGTTAGAGCATAGCATTCATAATGCTGGGGTCCGGGGTTCAAGTCCCTGTGTAGCCACCAAACATGATAAAGGGCTTACCGAAAGGTAGGCCCTTTTTCTTTGCCTGCAAAAAAGTTGCGGCGTCTCCGGCAACTGGCGGGCAACCCTCTTCCCGCTACCGATCCGCAGCTCGGCCAACGCCTAACCCAGTGCGATGCGCTAAACCCACACAGCTGTAAGCAACGCTAGCACTGCCACCAAGGCCAGCATTTTCATTGCCAGAGCCGTACGCGCGGCAGGCGCATGCTCGTGCAAATAGGTCTGGGTTTCCTGCATGCGCTTAAAGGCTTCGATGTGCTCTTCGTCTTGGGCCAGCCAGACACGAAAAGCCTTGCGCTCGCGGCCACTGGGCTGGCCATCGAGGCGCGCCAGCCATTCGACGGCTTCGTGTAGGATTTCGGGGCTCATAGCGGCGACCCGTTGAGGCATTGGCGCAACCACACCCGCAGCCACTGGTGACAGCCCCTGCACCAGTCATCCAGGCAGTCTGCGGCGGGAAATGGAGGTATTTTCATCGCGAGGCTTCGCAAATGGGAATGATTCTATTCTAAATCGCCACTACCCGACATGCAATCACCGGCTTAACGTAGGGTGGTATCGATCGCCGCCGATGCATGAATAGAAGAGGGTTGAAATTCAGTTCCACGTATAAACTTCCCCTTGCGAATGAGAATAGCATTAGCGTTATTCAGAGTTCTTTTCATCCTAACGTATTGCTGCGTAGTAACATCAGGATACAAATGTGAAAAATCATACTTCTTCCTATTATCAAATTTAGGCAGACCAACCCAAATCTTAAACATTTCATCCGTAATCACATTGGACCTCATCAAATTCTTATACGACTTACTGGCCTCGATATCACGAAACGATACAAAAACTTCACCATGCTTTTTGGTCATTACTCGATTATAGTCTCTCAAATTGGGACCTGTGCTCACTGTATGTGCATACTCAGTGCCCACCGTATATGCATACTCAATAACCGTTTTACTTATTTCAAGTAAATGCTCAGGCCCATTTTCACTGAGAAAGGCGTGGCTTTGCGCGATTTTAGGTCTTTTCGGACTCAACATATGCCCGGTTGGATCTGAATTATTTACAGGGTCGCCATTACAATAGGCGTAGGCGTTTAATCCGCCTATGGAAAACGGACTCAAGGAGTCCGGACTAGAAAAGCGCATCAAGCCGTTAATGAAAAGACGATAGCCATTACCCAGTAGATAGCCTGCTGGTAGGCGTGCCCTTGCTTCACCTGTGAAGCCTAAAGTGGCGTGCAGGTTTGCTTCCAAGCCATAAACGGTATACAGCCCCGCACGTCTTTTTTCAGATGAAAATTCAAGGAGCACTGAACGTTGTTCATCGCACGCCAACAACGTAGTCCGTGGAGCCTTACCACTTGATTTCAACGCCGTTAACATAACATTTGAACTCATTACTTCACCCTCGCAGCGACATATAAGAGTGGGCGCTCCCTGACCTTGACCCTTTACTACTGCTCAATTGCCTGTCAAAAGATTCTGTCTGATGCAATCACATCGCTACAACTGGCAGAAATACCAGGTGCCCTCCTAACCCTGTCAACGCACACTCGCCATTACAACTGCCAGACCAAGGCCGATCAGCGCCAGGCCAATCACTCGGTCCATCATGACTTGCCGCTCGATCATCGCCTTGCGCAATGCCGTGCTGGAGAAGAACACCGCCACCAGGCTGAACCACACCCAATGGGCAAACGACATGAACGCGCCGTAAGCGAAGTCCAGCGCCAGCGGGCTGCCCGGCTGCACCACCTGGGTGTAGGCGCTGATGACGAAGAGCATGGTCTTGGGGTTCAGGGCATTGGTTAAAAACCCCGTGCGCAGTGCCGCCCACAGGCTGGCGCCGGTGTTTTGGCCGATGCCGTCGAGGCGGATGCGCGTGGTGTTGGTCAGCGATTTGTAGCCGAGGTAGATCAGGTACCCAGCACCGACGACCTTCATGAACAGGAACAGGGATGGGCTCTGGCTGATGATCACGGCGATGCCCAGCACCGTATACAGCACATGCACCTGCACGCCCAAGGCGATCCCCACGGCAGCCGCCAGTCCGGCTTTACGGCCCTGTGCATAACTGCTGCGGGTGACCATCGCGAAGTCGGCCCCCGGGCTGATGACGGCAAGGATGGTAAACAGGGCGACGGCGATGAGTTCGGTCATTGGCGGGTCTCGATTGACGATGAAAATGCACAGACGCGCCGATTATCCTGGGCTTATGGGCCGCTAAAAATCGATTTATAGTGGCGGATATTTGATAGTTTTTCTCACAGAGGTGCAGTGCTTGTACTGGCCTCTTCGCGGGCAAGCCCGCTCCTACAGGTGCTGTGCACACTTCATGAGTGCGCGATCCTTGTGGGAGGGGCTTGCCCGCGAAGAGGCCGGAACAGGCACCACAAAACCATGAAACTGCCCCCTCTCAACGCCTTCCGCTACTTCGACATTGCTGCCGAAACCGAAAGCTTCGTGCGCGCCGCCGAGCGCCTGCATGTCACCCACGGCGCGGTCAGCCGGCAGGTACGGCTGCTTGAGGAAAGCCTCGGCATCGAACTGTTCGAACGCCGCAACCGGGCCATCTTCCTCACCGCCGCCGGCCGTGCGCTGCATGGCACCACCCAGGCCATGTTCGAACAGCTCGAAGGCGCCGTGCAGCGCCTGCAACAGCAGGAGCGCGACAACGTGCTGGTGCTCTCCTGCGAGCCCACCATCGCCATGCGCTGGCTGATCCCGCGCCTGCCGCGCTTCCACAGCTCCCACCCCGACCTGCAACTGCATCTGGTAGCCGCCGGTGGGCCGCTGGACTTCGCGCGCAGCGGCGTCGACCTGGCGCTGCGCCGCGATGACTTCCACTGGGACCGCCAACTGCATCACCGCAAGATCTGCGACGAATGGATCGGCCCAGTCTGCCGTCCCGTCGCCACCATCGGCCTGGACGGCCAGCGCTTGCTGCACAGCCGCACCCGGCCCAGCGCATGGCCCACCTGGCTGCGCTTGAGCGAACGACGGGCCGGGCACACCGAGCGCAGCGACTATGAGCATTTCTATTTGTCGATCCAGGCCGCCAGTGCGGGCCTGGGCCTGGCCATGGGGTCAGCCTTGATGGTGCGCGACGAGCTCGACAGCGGCCAACTGCAGGCCCCTTTCGGCTTCTTGCGCGACGGCTCTGCCTACCACCTGCTCAGCCCGCAGCCACTGGACGAGGGCGGCAAGCGCCAGCGCTTCGCCGAATGGGTGATCGACGAATGCCAGGCCTGCCTGGCTCACTTGGGTTTGATACAGAACGACGACCCGGCGCTGCCATCGCCACCCCAGGTGCGGTAGCCGGCCGTGTCGACATGGATACGACCTGACGGGTAGCGGCCCAGGCCCATGTTCCAGGCTTGGCCATGCTGTTGCCAGAAACGGCACAACGGGTTGGGGTCGGCCCAGGCCGGCAACAGCATATCGACGGCGAAGGCACGGGTGTGCGCGCTGTTGGAGGCGCCACCGGCGCAGACGTTCAGGCGCGGATCACGGTAGGCTGAAACCACCTCGAACTGGCGCAGGATGCCTTGATCGCCGAGGGTTTTGAGCAGCGACAGCGTCGAGCGCACCGCAGGCCATTGGCTGGCCGGCGGCACCGCAAACGGCGACGCCCGGCACAGCTTCCAGTCCGAGGCCGAGCGAAGCAGTTGGTGAATAGGCACCACCCCGTACAAGCGGGCGTCTACCAGCATCTCGCGGAACGGGCGAGTCTGATGATCGCCAGCCCATTGGGCGAACATCCATACGTCGCGGTCATCGGCCTGCGCCGCATTGACCGCCCACATCCCCGCCACCAGCAGTAGCCACTTCGTCCCTGTCATCCCTGTTCCCCTGCTGTGCGATATCACGCACTCTGTTTCAATTCATGTAAGCAGAAACGCAGGGCAACACACTTTCTTGGCATTTACGCCACGCGGTTTTGCATTCTCGGCCATCATGAGCCCACTACTCAGCCCCGTACGCGATTATTCAGTTCGTCGGCTGTTGGGGTGAAAAAACCGGCCTAGCGCCTAATGCTGTTCACTTAAGTTATCCATCGCCTGTATTGGGGCCGCAGAGCGGCCCCGGCATTCTTAAGTGAACAGCATTAGGCCTAGCGCCGGTTTTTTCGTTTTCAGGGTAATGAAAACCTTGCGTACTGCCTGCTTTCCATCAATTTCCAGATCCGTCCCAACAAAGAAGAAACCGGCAATCAAGCCTGATTACGGGTAGCTACGTGCGGCCTTCTACTCCAACGCCCGCAACCGATACTGCGGCGGCAGTTGGGCGAACCCGCTGATGGTGGTGTCCAGGCTCTTCCAACGCCCGTCCTTGATGCCGTAGATGCAGCCATGCACCGACAGCTCCTGCCCACGGTGCCAGGCGTTCTGCACGATGCTGGTGTGGGCCACGTTGGCGACCTGCTGGATCACGTTCAGCTCGCACAGGCGATCGACCTGCGCCTCTTCGGTTTCAAGCTTGGCCAGCTCACCGCGCTTTTCGTAGTACAAGTCGCGAATCGAACGCAGCCAGCCGTCGATCAAGCCTAGCTGGCGGTCCTGCATGGCGGCGCGCACGCCGCCGCAGCCGTAGTGGCCGGTGACCAGGATGTGTTTGACCTTGAGCACTTCGACGGCGTACTGGATCACCGACAGGCAGTTAAGGTCGGTGTGCAGCACGACGTTGGCGACATTGCGGTGGACGAACAGGTCGCCGGGCAGCATGCCGACGATCTCGTTGGCCGGCACACGCGCATCGGAGCAGCCGATCCAGAGGAATTCCGGGGTTTGCTGACGGGCCAGTTTGGCGAAGAAATCGGGGTCACGCTGGGTGATGGCATCGGCCCAGCGCGCATTGTTGTCGATCAGTTCCTGCAGGTCGTGCATGGTCTTGCCTCATCAGGTTGTACCTGTGTGACTGGACCTGCGCCTGAGGGGTCACTCCTCGAACAGGGTGCAGGCCATCACCAGGGCATCTTCACGGCCACCTGCGACCGGGTAGTAGTCGCGGCGGCGGCCGATTTCGTTGAACCCGTAGCTCGTACAACCGATAGGCCGACTGGTTGCTGGCGCGCACCTCCAGGAAGCACTCACGCTTCTTCCAGGCGTGCCTGAATGAACCCCTGGACAAAATCGCGTGCAGCGTCCTGGCCTTGGTCCATAAACGATAGATCGACAGATCTCAATCGACGCCACCTATTTGCTTTCTATCTGACAGCTTCATGACCGGATCGCAGGGCGTGAATGAACCTACATGGTTAGACCTGCCTTGCAGCATCTATCTGAGAAGATTACGCCAATGTGAATCGCGAATCGCATCAACAACTGAACCGATAGACCCGGAAACGTATTTCCTCACCTCGTCAGCTTGTAATGAGTTCGGATATTTCCGGGCAAACTCTTTGTTCGCACTACTCGCCGACAGATAACCGCGGATATCTAAATACTCTAGCGCCATAGCTCTATTAGCTGCACCCACACTATCATTAGAAAACACCCTCTGATCAGAATTCTCAATTCGAGCTATCATTTTGGTTCTTAACAGCTGCCACTCGACACCACCCCGCGGGTTTTGAATGAGACCTCCTTCTTGCTTCACGCGCTTTGACACCGCAGCCTTTACGGGGGGTGCAGCACGCTTAAGCGAAGCATGAGCCCCCTCCGAGCGTGGGCTAATCTCTATCCTTGGAAAATACTGTACCTGACTCTTTCTAAATAAACCCTCTGAATAATAATTACCCGCCCCTTTGAGCGTTGTGGGTGCTGTGGGTGCTGTGGGAGCTGTGGGTGCTGTAAGCGACGCCACCAAATCAAAGCGACTTGATGAGTTCACATAGTAGATCATGTGGCCACTAGGGTCCGTACGATTCACTGGGTCACCCCCGCAGTAAACATACGCATTCACACCTCCTCTACCAAACGGACTGAATTCATCAGGCGAGTTGAAGCGATGGGTAACAACGTCAAAAAAACGATAACCGTTCCCAAGAAAGTAACCGATTGGCAACAATGACTGCATCTGGCCTGCGAAGCCAATCAGCGACTCCATACCCCTCTGGAAGCCATAAGGTGAATAGGCTACCGATTTAGACCGTGTACCGGACTCACCTACCACAGAGCCCATGCCATCCGAAGCAAGCATCATCGTTTGCTGAAGATCATTGGCAACCTTTCGCTCGACAAGCCGCATACCCGCAGCCTGGATCAACGAACTGCAACGGCCTTCCTGCCAAACAGTGCGTACTGCATCCCCTTCATAAAAAAACCAAGCACCCGTGAAAGTCTTCATGGTCGTAATACTCAGAATTCCCATCCCAATGATTCAGAACGCGAAGCCCTTTGTATACTGGTAAAAATGCCAGGATCGCTTCTGGGATAACTCGGAAGCCGAGCGCAGCAACGGGTGAATCGGCACCACGCCATAGCATGCGCTAGAGGGCTGGCAGCCAGCGCATCAGCAAATGGACCGCACCTTCACTCTTCGAACAACGTACAAGCCATTACCAGCGCATCCTCGCGCCCGCCCGCCATGGGGTAGTAATCCCGCCGGCGGCCGATCTCGTTGAAGCCATAGCGCTCATACAACCGATAGGCCGACTGGTTGCTGGCGCGCACCTCGAGGAAGCACTCCCGGCCATTGAGCTGATACGCGCGCGCCATCAAGTGCTCGAGCAGACGCAGGCCCAGGCCACACCCCTGGTTCTCGGGTTTGACGGTGATGTTGAGCAGGTGCGCCTCGTCGATGATCACGTTGATCACGCCGTGGCCGACCTGCTGCTGGCCATCGAACATCAGCCACACTTCGTAGGACTTGAGCGCATCCTGAAAGATTCCGCGGGTCCAGGGATGACTGAACGCGGCATATTCGATCTTAAGCACGGCATCCAGATCCGCCTCGGTCATCGGGCGGAAACTGATCGATTCACTCATTCAACGCTCTTCCAGCGCGCCATCAGCTGGCGCATGGCTTTCCAGACGTCCGCCTTGCGCTGCGGCTCGTCCATCAACAGTTCAAGGCCCGGCAAGGCCCAGGCGTCGCCCAGGCCCTCGAGCTTCAGTACTTGGTAGTAGGTGTGCGCATCGGCATTGCCGGCGAAGCGCAGCGCGGGCAGGCCGATCAGCCACAAGCAGTTGCACGGGGCTTCTTCCAGGCGTGCCTGGATGAACCCCTGGACAAAATCGCGTGCAGCGTCCGGGCCCTGGTCCATGTTGCCGCGCACCAGCAACGGCCAGCGGACCGGCTCGCCGATGATCTGCGGGGCGTCGGGCAGACCGGCGGCGCGCAGCATGTCCTTGAGCAGCAGGTAGGACGGGTCGCGGCTCTGGAAGGGCTGGCCGGTGGCCAGTTCCACCAACAGCAGGCAACTGCCGGCGCGCAGCAACTGCAGCGAGAAGCGTGGCGGCGGCACCGGGGCTGGGCGCGGCGCGGGCGCTTCTGGCTCAGCTTCGGCTGGCTTGGCGGCGGGCTTTGCGGTGCTGCCGGGGCGCGGAATTTCGATTTTTGGGCGTTCGCCAGAGCGTGCCTGAGGGGCGGCTGGCGCCGGCTGGTTGGCCGCCGGTGCAGGCCTGACCTCGAAGTCGATGTCTTCGACCGGCGCCACCGGCAATAACAGTTCGGGGCGCGACGGTGCGGCGAACGGCAGTTCGGCGCGCGGCAGCCAGTGCACCACTTGCATGGCGGAGAGGTAGGCGCGGCGACGGGGTTCGGTCAGCACTGGGCGGGTATCCGGAGGGTTGAAACAATCGGGCATTCTAACGCGTAAGCCTTGGGTTTTGCAGTGTTGTTGAGACCGAGCGCCGCCCGCGCGGCGCTTCGCGGGGCAAGCCCGCTCCCACATTTGTTTCGGGCCAATCAATCCTAATCTATTAGCGCGCGGCCCCCTTGTTTGTCCCTTTCGATATCGTGTCGTGCACTAAGGGGTACGCGCGCCAATGGCACAGGCATGATTGGCCCGAAACAAATGTGGGAGCGGGCTTGTCCCGCGAAGCGCCGCGCGGGCGGCGCTCGATCTCACAGGCGCCAAAGCGCTCCCGCCATACCCCTAAAAAACAAAGGGACATCTCTCATTACAGACCAAGGGGTGAAATCCTCCCCCCTGGATGCAGTACAATCGCCCCCTTTTTCTTGGCAACGAGTCGAAGCCAATGATCGAACCCAAGCGCGTCCTGCGCGCCCTAGCCGAACACTGGGCCCTGATCGAGCCACTGTGCGAACGTTTCGACCAGGGCACCCTGAGCCTGGTTGAACTGCGCCAGCATGTGGCCCGCCAGCAGGTCGAAAGCACCCCGCAGGACATCACCCAGCTGCTCGACGTGTGGATCCGCCTGGATATCCTGGTCCCGGTGGCCAAGAGCCCGAACCGCTTCGAGCTCAACGCCCAGATCCACGACTTCCTCGCCTACCTGCGCCGTGAACACCGCTTGGGCCTGTGCCTGGAGATCGAAGCCTACCTGCGCCACCTGGAGCGCCTAGCCGGGCATATCCAGGACGCCTTCGACAACCGCGACAGCGACGACTTGGCGCGCCAGCTGCGCCTGCTCGACATGCGCGTGCGCGATGTGCTCAAAAAGCTCGACAACGACGAGCAGGCACTGGTGGCCGTGGCCGAACGGGCCAAGACCAGCAACCGGCAGATCCCGCTGCGCCAGCGCTACGCCGAAGTCCTCGCAACCTGGGACGAATACGTCGAGCCGATGATCCAGCTGGTCAACGCCGACGGCGCCTTCGAACAAGGCGTGCGCAAGGTCGAGACCGTGCTGCTGCGCCTGCTGGGCGAACAGGCGCGCCTCGGCCACCTGGTCGACGACGACATGCTGCTGCGCACCCACGCGCGCATTCTGGAAATGCAAACCAGCGCCCAGCTGACCCTGCGCCACGCCCGTGAATTGCTGCTGCCCCTGCGCGAAGAAGCGCGCCGGCACAACGCCGTGACCCGTGGCGCTGCGTTGGCCCTGTCGGTGATCCGCCGCAAGGGCATCGATGCCGTGCCGCAAGCGGCCATGCCGATGTTCACCCGGCCGCAGAGCACCTTCCTCGGCAGTGCCAGCCAGGTCGAGGCTTATGTTTACGCCCTGGCCCGTTTCGAGCCCAAGCCTGCGCGCTTCCCCAAGGCGCACAAGACCGACAAGGACCCGCTGCCGCGCGCGCCACGTACGGTCAAGGAAATGCTTGAACGCTGCGAGCAGGCCCTGCCGCTGCCCGACCTGATGGTTTGGCTGCTGGACCAGGAGCCCGAAGGCGCCACCGACGAACTGCTGTACTGGTTCTCGCGCCTGTCCCGAGAAAAGCGCTTCAAGCGCGAGCGCCTCGAGCGCCGCGACTACACCACCCACGAACACCTGGTCAGCCTGCGCTCGTTCGCCCTGACGTCCAGCCGTGAAGACGTCGCCCGAACGACTGCCGAATCCAACGCGAGCCCAGCCAATGCATCTTGATCTTTCCGAACTGTCCCAGCTCGCACCGATCTTCCGCGAGCTGTTCAAAGGTTTCCACGTCAGCCGCCGTGACCCGGAGCTGTACGCTCAGCTGTCGAACTTCCAGGACCAGTACCGCACCCTGTTCAAGGCCTTGGGCTTCGAGCTGGTGTGCGACACCCGTGGCTTCTATTACTTCGTGCCCGAGCTTGCCGCCGCGCAGGTCAACAAGACAGCCCAGCGCCTGTCGTTGTTCACCTTCATCCTGGTCGAGCACCTGGCCGACCAGGGCCGCGACCCGATGGCCGTGCTCGACGGCGGCAGCATCGGCCGCGACGAGCTGCCCTCGCTGCTGGACAAGTACCGCGACCTGTTCCTGCAGGCCGAGGTGCAAACCGTTGAAGAGCTCGAAGAGAAAATCCTCCGGCGCATGACCCAGCTCGGCTTCGCCCACGAGGAAGGCGGCATCTACCGCTTCCTGCCGCCGATGCACCGCTTCCTCGATGTGTGCCTGTCGGTCCAGCAGGACCGCGACCTGGCGGCCACCCTGCACAGCGACCTGCCCTTGCCGACACCGGTACTGGTCGAGGAGGAAAGCCCGGAACAACTCAACCGTACCGACGACCCACTCGACCTGTCGCCGTTCGAAGGCGACGAGAGCGAAGAGGACGCCCTGGCCCGGGCCATCCGCGAAGAGCAACAGGAGATTGACGCATGAGCCAGGAACGCTACGGCATCCGCCGCTTTGCATTGCTCAACACCGCCGGTTACAGCCTCGGCCTGTTCCCGCTGGAACACCCGCTGTCGGTGTACGGCGCCAACAACCTGGGTAAATCGGCGTCGATCAACGCCCTGCAGTTCCCGATTTTGGCGCGCATGTCTGACATGAGCTTCGGCAAGTACAGCCTGGAGCAGTCGCGTCGTTTCTACTTCGCCAGCGATACCTCGTACATTCTCTGCGAACTGAACCTGCCCCACGGCCCGCACGTGATCGGTGTGGTCGGCCGCGGCCCGGGTGGCGGTTTCGGCCACCAGTTCTTCGCCTACAAAGGCGAGCTGGACCTGGCCCACTACCAGAAGAACGACACCTGCCTGCGCCAGAAGGAGCTGTTCACCAACCTGGAGCGCCTGGGCCTGAAGGCCTACGAGCTCAAGCCCGATGAACTGCGCCGGCTGCTGGTCGGCGGCCACACCTCGGTGCCGCTGGACCTGACCATGATCCCGCTGCGCTCGACCAGCGAGCAAAGCCTGAAAACCTTCCGCGCGCTGTTCATCAACCTGCTGCACATGCGCGAAATTACCGCCGCCAAGCTCAAGCAGCTGTTCCTCGATGCCTTCGAGCACAGCCTGCGCTCGGGCAGCGTCGACTATATCGCAGCCTGTGAAGAAGCCTTCCGCGATGTGCGCCGCATGGAGCAGGACTACAACGCCCTGGTCGCCGCCGGCCCACTGGTCGAAGCCCTGGCCGGTGGCGTGGCCCAACGCGACATCCTGCGCGGCAAGCTGCACCGCCTTTCGCCGCTGCTCGACAACCTGCTGGGCACTTGGCAGGAATACGCCATGGCGCGCAAGGAAGAGCTGGTCATCCAGTCCGAGCACTACCGCGGCGAACAGGACCGGTTGCAGAACGACCAACGTGGCGGCACTCAGGAGCTGATGCGCCTGGAACGTGAAATCAGCGGCATCCAGCGCTGGCTTGGCGAGCTGTCAGTGCTCAAGCACCGCTTCGCCCTGGTCGATGACGTCAAGGTGCTGGAGCAGCAGTTGCTGGCCGCCAAAGACGCCCACGACGAACTGGCCGGCGCGCTGGCCCAATCGCGGCAGTTCTCGGCCGAAGACCTGGACGAGCGCGTACGCGACCTGGAAAAACGCCTCAAGCAGGTTCGCCAGCAGCTCGACCACGCCGACAACAACAGCTACGCCCGCCTGCGCGAAGAGTTCTCGCAGCAGGATGTCGACCGCCTCATGCGCCTGTTCAACGGCGCCCTGTTCAGCCTGCCGCTGGGCGAGCGCGGTATCGAATTGGACGACAGCGACCTGTGGGTAAAATCGCTGGAAGCCGTGCTCGACGGGTTCAAGGGCGAGCGTTTCGAAGCGCCCGGCCTGTCCATCGACCTGTCGCACATCGACCCACCGGCCCTGCAGGCCCTGGCCGACCGCGCCGCCCTTCGCGACCAAAAAGAGCGCCTGGAAAAAGAACTCAAGCAGCTCAAGACCCAGCAGGCCGTAGCCGCCGACCGCTCCGCCTCCAAGGCGCAGACCGAAACCCTGTACCAAGCGGTACTGGACGCGCAAAAAGCCTTGGAAGACTTCCGCCGCAGCGAAACCCTGGCCGCCGAAGAGCCCGAGAAACTGGAGCAGCTGTCGCAACTGGAAGCCGCCCAGGACGAGCTCAAGCGCTCCAGCGACGCCTTCACCGAACGCGTCCAGCAACTGTCGGCCAAGCTGCAACTGGTCGGCCGGCAGATCGGCGACCTCGAGTCCAAGCAACGCACCCTGGAAGACGCCCTGCGCCGCCGCCAGCTGTTGCCGGCCGACCTGCCCTACGGCACGCCGTTCATGGAAGCGATCGACGACTCCATGGACAACCTGCTGCCGATGCTCAATGACTACCAGGACAGCTGGCAGGGCCTGCAGCGGGTGGATAACCAGATCGAGGCGCTGTACGCCCAGGTGCGCCTCAAGGGCGTGGCCAAGTTCGACAGCGAAGACGACATGGAGCGCCGCCTGCAACTGTTGGTCAACGCCTATGCGCATCGTACCGACGAGGCTCTGACCCTGGCCAAGGCACGCCGCGCGGCCGTCACCGACATCGCCCGGACCCTGCGCAACATCCGCAGCGACTACGACAGCCTCGAGCACCAACTGGCCCTGTTCAACCGCGAGATCAACAAGCGCCAGGTGTCCAACCTGGAGAGCTTCCGCGTGGTGCTGGCGCCGAACAAAGAGGCGCTCAAGCACATCGACCAGATCATCCACAGCGCCGGCCAGTACGAGGAAGGCGAGACCCTGTCGGTGTTCGACCTGACCCAAAGCTCGGACCAGGACCACAAGAACGAAGAAGCCAAGGAGTACCTGGCACGGCTGGTGGCGGCCAACCACAACCAGTTGGGCCTCAAGGACCTGTTCGAACTGGCGTTCGAGATCACCAAGGTCAATGGCCAGCCGGTGATCCACGCCGACATCGACGGCGCCGCGTCCAACGGCACCACCATGACCATCAAGGCGCTGACCAACATGTACTTGTTGCTGCACCTGATGGACCGCGACCTGGCCGGGCGCATTCGCTTGCCGTACTACCTCGACGAGGCGGCAGACATCGACGAACGCAACCAGGCGGCACTGCTGGAGACCAGCTTGCAGCTGGGCTTCGTGCCGATTCTGGCGAGTGTGAAGCCGCAGGTGTCGGCCAAGGTGGCGATCGACCTGGAAGGTGGCAGCGGGCCGAATGGCATCTACATCGACGAGGCGGACTGGAAGTTCATCAGCCGGCTGGATGAGGTGAAGGCGGATGTGCGCGAGGATCAGGCTGAGGCGTTGGCCTGATTGTTGTGAACGGGGGCCGCTTTGCGGCCCTTTCGCAGCACAAGGCTGCTCCTACAAGGGGACGCAGCTCAGATCTCTGTAGGAGCAGCCTTGTGCTGCGAATGGAGGCCAAAGGCCTCCCCGCATCTACCAGGCTATCAGTGAGCCCAAGGCAAGATCGGAATCGCCGTCACCGCATTCTGCGGGCTGCCTTCGATCATGCGGTCGCTGTACACCAGGTACACCAGGGTATTGCGCTTCTTGTCGAGAAAACGCACCACCTGCATGGTTTTGAACACCAACGAGGTGCGTTCCTTGAACACTTCCTCGCCATCTTTCAATTCGCCCTTGAAGTTGATCGGCCCCACCTGACGGCAGGCAATCGACGCTTCTGCCCGATCCTCGGCCAGGCCCAAGCCACCCTTCACGCCGCCGGTCTTAGCCCGCGACAGGTAACAGGTCACGCCCTCGACCTTGGGGTCATCGAATGCCTCGACCACGATGCGGTCGTTCGGCCCGACGAACTTGAACACGGTCGACACCTGGCCGACCTCCTCGGCACCGGCCAGCATCGGCAACGCCAACGCTGCCACGGCGATCATCCTTTTCAACATGCCCACGCCCTCAAACCAGAACCAGGTTGTCACGGTGCACCAGCTCGGGCTCCGCGCTGTAGCCCAGGATGCTTTCGATGGCATCGGACGGCTGGCCAATGATTTTTTGCGCCTCAAGGGCGCTGTAGTTGGCCAAACCGCGGGCCACTTCCAGGCCATCAGGGCCGACGCACACCACCATCTCACCACGCCGGAAACTGCCCTGCACGGTCTTCACGCCCACCGGCAACAGGCTCTTGTTGGCCTGGCGCAGCGCCTGCACGGCACCGGCGTCCAGCACCAGCGTGCCACGGGTTTGCAGGTGCCCGGCCAGCCACTGTTTGCGCGCTGCAAGCATGCCGCGCTCAGGCGACAGCAAGGTCCCCAGGCGCTCGCCCGTTTTGAGGCGGTCGAGCACACGCTCGATACGGCCACCGATGATGATGGTGTGGGCGCCGGAACGTGCCGCCAGGCGCGCCGCGCGCAGCTTGGTCTGCATGCCGCCACGCCCCAGAGCACCGCCGGTGCCACCGGCCACGGCGTCGAGCGACGGGTCGTCGGCGCGGGCTTCGTAGATCAGCTGGGCTTCAGGGTTGTTGCGCGGGTCGGCGTCGAACATGCCGTCGCGGTCGGTGAGAATCACCAGGAGGTCGGCTTCCACCAGGTTGGCCACCAGCGCGGCCAGGGTGTCGTTGTCGCCGAAGCGGATCTCGTCGGTGACCACGGTGTCGTTCTCGTTGATCACCGGCACCACGCCCAAGTCAACCAGCGTGCGCAGGGTGCTGCGGGCGTTGAGGTAACGCTTGCGGTCAGACAGGTCGTCATGGGTTAGCAGAATTTGCGCGGTGTGCTTGCCGTGCTCGCCGAAGCTCGACTCCCAGGCCTGTACCAGGCGCATCTGGCCGATCGACGCGGCCGCCTGCAGCTCGTTCATCGCGCTCGGTCGCGAGGTCCAGCCCAACTGGCTCATGCCAGCTGCCACGGCCCCCGAAGAGACCAGCACCAACTCCACGCCTGCTTCACGCAGCGCGACCATCTGCTCGACCCAAACGGCCATTGCGCCGCGATCGAGGCCCTTGCCATCGGCGGTCAGCAGAGCACTGCCAATCTTCACGACCCAGCGCTTGGCGCCCGTCACCTTGCTTCGCATCTTCTTCCAACCTATGTCGAATCTGTAGAGACCGTAGATACAAAAACGCCGCTCCAGAGAGCGGCGTTTAGTGTACTGCAACCGGTCAGTCGCGCACGTAAATGATTTCTGGGCCGTCTTCGTCGTCCTCGAAATCATCATCCCAACCGTCATCGTCGCCGATGTCGTGGACGCTCTTGACGCCAGTGCGACGCAGGGTGCGGGCGTCGTCCAGGGCCTGCAGCTGAGCACGGGCTTCGTCTTCGATGCGCTGATCGAGGTCGGCCAGTTCTTCGGCGTAGGCCGGGTCGTTGGCCAGGCGATCGGCGCGGTCTTCGAGGTAGCGCATCAGGTCGTGGCTGAGCTTGTCGGTGCCCTGCTTGGAGATGGCCGAGATCACGTAGACCGGGCCTTCCCACTGCAGACGCTCGACCACTTCCTTGACCCGCTCGTCGCGCTCGTCTTCCATGACCATGTCGGCCTTGTTCAGCACCAGCCAGCGCTCACGCTCGGCCAGCGACGGGCTGAAGCGGGTCAGCTCGTTGACGATCACTTCGGCGGCATCGGCCGGGCTGCTTTCGTCCAGCGGCGCCATGTCGACCAGGTGCAGCAGCACACGGGTACGTGCCAAGTGCTTGAGGAAGCGGATACCCAGGCCGGCACCGTCGGAAGCGCCTTCGATCAGGCCGGGGATGTCGGCGATGACGAAGCTCTTCCAGCGGTCGACGCTGACCACACCCAGGTTCGGCACCAGGGTGGTGAACGGGTAGTCGGCGACTTTCGGCTTGGCGGCCGACACCGAACGGATGAAGGTGCTCTTGCCAGCGTTCGGCAGGCCGAGCAGGCCGACGTCAGCCAGTACCTTCATTTCCATTTTCAGGTCGCGCTGATCACCCGGCTTGCCTGGGGTGGTCTGGCGCGGCGCACGGTTGGTGCTGGACTTGAAACGGGTGTTGCCCAGGCCGTGCCAGCCGCCTTGGGCGACCATCAATTTCTGGCCGGGGGTGATCAGGTCACCGATCACTTCCTGGGTGGTGGCGTCGATCACCGTGGTGCCGACCGGCACGCGCAGGAACAGGTCTTCACCCTTCTTGCCGGTGCAGTCAGTGCTGCCACCGTTGGCGCCACGCTGGGCCTCGTGGTGACGGGTGTAGCGGTAGTCGACCAGGGTGTTGAGGTTTTCGTCGGCGACCATGTAGACCGAACCGCCGTCACCGCCATCACCCCCGTTAGGGCCACCGTTTTCGATGAATTTTTCGCGACGGAAGCTCATGCAACCGTTACCGCCGTCACCGGCTTTGACTCGAATCGATACTTCGTCAACAAACTTCATTAAAACCGCCTCTCGTCGGCAGACGAGCTGAATACTTAAAAAACCTGAGGCTCTTGCAAAAATGAGCGCGGCGGCCCCGTACGACCGTAGAAACCCACGCCGGCAGCCCATACAAACAGCTTTGCAAGAGGCTCACCACAAACGAAAAAGCCCCGTCGCATGACGGGGCTTCTGGAGCGACGTCGCGATTAAGCGGCGACGATGCTCACGTAACGGCGGTTGAACTCGCCTTTCTTCTCGAACTTGATCACGCCTTCGATCTTGGCGAACAGGGTGTGATCCTTGCCCATGCCAACGCCGTAACCGGCGTGGAACTGGGTGCCGCGCTGACGGACGATGATGTTGCCGGCCTTGACGACCTGGCTGCCATACATCTTCACGCCAAGGCGTTTCGATTCTGAGTCGCGACCGTTACGGGTACTACCACCAGCCTTCTTGTGAGCCATGGTTCAATTCTCCAAATAAATTCAGGGGATCTAGGGGATTAAGCCTGGATGCCGGTGATTTTGATCTCGGTGAACCACTGGCGGTGGCCCATACGCTTCATGTGGTGCTTACGGCGACGGAACTTGATGATGCGGACTTTATCGTGACGGCCTTGCGAAACGACTTCTGCAACAACTTTAGCGCCAGCGACGACTGGTGCGCCGATGGTGACTTCTTCACCGTTGGCAACCAGCAGAACGCGATCGAAAGTCACGGATTCGCCAGTGGCGACTTCCAGTTTTTCGATCTTGAGGAATTCACCTTCAGCGACTTTGTACTGCTTGCCGCCGGTAACGATTACTGCGTAAGACATGGTATTTCTCCGATAATCCTGCTCACCCAGCGCTTTATATATTGAGTATTGGCTGGCATGGCTGCATGGGGCTGGAACGGCCCGGTGCAATTGCGTAAGGCAGGTGCTGCCCAGGAAGTTAGGGTGCGCGATTGTACGCAACCCCGGTTTTGCTTGCAAGTACCGCCCCGATGGCGCTGGCACCGCGCCTTGACACACCGGGACCCGCGACCTAGCATGCCGCGCAACGTCAATGGAGCAGCCGATGCAACCCCAAACCTTCTACCGCGCGGTGGCTGATGATTTCAGCGCCGTCGACGAGATCATCAAGAAGCAGCTGACCTCGCGCGTGCCGCTGGTATCGAAGATCGGCGACTATATCACGTCGGCCGGTGGCAAGCGCCTGCGTCCCCTGCTGGTCCTGCTCTGCGGCAAGGCCCTGGGCCGCGAAGGCGACGACCTGCGCCTGCTGGCAGCGACCATCGAATTCCTGCACACCGCCACCCTGCTGCACGACGACGTCGTCGACATGTCGGGCATGCGCCGTGGCCGTTCCACCGCCAATGCGCTGTGGGGCAACGCGCCAAGCGTGCTGGTAGGTGACTTCCTTTATTCGCGCTCGTTCGAAATGATGGTCGAACTGGGTTCGATGCCGGTCATGCAGATCCTCTCCAAGGCCACCCGCGTCATCGCCGAGGGTGAAGTGCTGCAGCTGTCGCGTGTTCGCGATGCCAGCACCACGGAAGAGGTGTACATGGAGGTCATCCGCGGCAAGACCGCCATGCTGTTCGAAGCCTCGACCCACAGCGCCGCCGCGCTGGCCGGCGCCAGCGAAGCACAGCGCGAGGCCCTGCGCACCTTCGGTGACCACCTGGGCGTGGCCTTCCAACTGGTCGACGACCTGCTGGACTACAAGGGCGATTCGCAGACCCTCGGCAAAAACGTCGGTGACGACCTGGCCGAAGGCAAGCCGACCCTGCCGCTGATCTACACCATGCGCGAAGGCACGCCTGAACAGGCTGCACTGGTGCGAAAGGCCATCCAGAAGGGCGGCCTGGAAGACCTCGAGCAGATCCGCGTAGCGGTCGAAGCCTCGGGCGCGTTGGACTACACCGCGCAGATGGCACGCGACTACGTGGCCAAGGCCATCGAGTGCCTGGAAGTGCTGCCAGCCAGCGAGTATCGCGATGCATTGATCGAGCTGAGCGAGTTTGCGGTAGCGCGTACGCACTAAGACAGCGTCGCCCTCTTCGCGGGACAAGCCCGCTCCCACAGGTACACCACTGCCCTTGAACTGGGTGGAGAACCTGTGGGAGCACAGGTACAGCACTGCCCTTGAGCTGAGTGGAGAACCTGTGGGAGCACAGGTACACCACTGCCCTTGAGCTGGGTGGAGAACCTGTGGGAGCGGGCTTGTCCCGCGAATGCTTTTGTACGGACAAAAACACTTCCCGCTTAAAACCTTATACAATATGGGCCTTTAACCGCCTGTCTGTTTAAGGAACCGAAGTGAGCACTCTGCCGCCCTGCCCCAAATGCAATTCCGAATACACCTATGAGGATGGCAGCCAGCTGATCTGCCCCGAATGCGCCCACGAGTGGTCGGCCAACGGCGAAGCCGAAGCCGCCAGCGATGACGTGGTGAAGAAGGATTCGGTCGGCAACGTCCTGCAGGACGGCGATACCGTCACCGTGATCAAGGACCTCAAGGTCAAGGGCTCGTCCCTGGTGGTGAAGGTCGGCACCAAGGTCAAAAATATCCGCCTGTGCGACGGCGACCACGACATCGACTGCAAGATCGACGGCATCGGCGCCATGAAGCTGAAGTCCGAGTTCGTACGCAAGGTCTGACAACGCTGTGCGACGGGGCTGCCTTTCAGGCGGCCCTGACAGATCCTGCAACAGGGTCACTGCACCATCCGGCAAAAATACGCCAATAGCCCCTTGCTATTTTGATAATAAGAATTATTCTCATTGGAATTGCTGTCCAAGGAGAATAGCCATGACTTATCTGATCGACGCCTGGCTCGAACGCCCTCACCCTTACCTGCGCATCCTGCATCGCGAGACTGGCGAAGTCTGTGCTGTGCTTGAAGAAGAAGCGCTCGATGAACTGCGAGACCAGGGCGACCTGGACATGAGCGGGCTGAATTCGAGTGAGCCTGGGGTGCTCAAGGAGCTGGTGCGGAATTTGTTTCTGTTTTGCTATGCGCGGGCGTTGCGCCCTGGGGGGACAGACTGGAATTGATGTTTGCAGGCCCGGCCTCTTCGCGGGGCAAGCCCGCTCCCACAAAGACCTCTCTGCTCATCTTGAGTATCTCTGTGGGAGCGGGCTTGCCCCGCGAATGGGCCGCAATGCGGCCCCAGCGGTCTTACAGAACGTCGAGCAGCTCGACGTCGAACACCAGGACGCTGTGCGGCGGGATGCTGCCAACGCCTTGGGCGCCGTAGGCCAGCTCGCTCGGCACGTACAGGCGCCATTTGCTGCCAGCGTTCATCAGCTGCAGGGCTTCGGTCCAGCCAGCGATCACGCCGCCAACCGGGAATTCAGCCGGCTGGCCACGGTCGTACGAGCTGTCGAACACGGTGCCGTCGATCAGGGTGCCGTGGTAGTGAGTACGCACGTTGCTTTCGCGGGTCGGCTTGGCGCCTTCACCTGCGGTCAGCACTTCGAACTGCAGGCCCGAAGCCAGGGTGGTGATGCCTTCGCGCTTGGCGTTTTCGGCGAGGAATGCCTTGCCAGCGCCAGCAGCGGCTTCAGCCTTGGCTGCAGCTTCGGCTTGCATGATGTCGCGGATGACTTTGAAGCTGGCCGACAGGTCGGCTTCGCTGACGCGGCTGTCGGCGCCGTTGAAGGCGTCGGTCAGGCCAGCCAGGATGGCATCCAGGCTGACGCCTGGTGGCGGGTTGTCACGCAGTTGACCACCCAGCTGACGGCCGATGCCGTAGCTGACGCGGGTTTCGTCGGTAGACAGGTTGAGTTCGGACATTGTCGTGCTCCACTGCAGGGCGCAGTGCAGCCGCGCCCTTGATGAAAAGGGCGAGCAGCCTAGCACACTGGGGCGCCGCGAGCAGCTACCAGGCCGAACGCTGGGAAATCGGCAATTTCAGGTCTTCTTCCGGGTGTGTGCCCATGCCACACATTTCGTCCTGCACAGACCAGTGCAACAGGTTCAGCGAGAGCAATGGAAGGTCCTTGAGCAGGCTCCGTGCCTCTTCCACGGAGTGCACGCGCAAGCGCTGCCCACGGCTGTCGGAAAGCGGATGCGCACGGCCCTTGACCCGGGCCTCAAGCAGATAATCGCCACCTTCGATGGCAATCAGGTTGAGTTCGTCGACATGGCCGACCCTGGCCTCGGTATTGAGCTGATGCAGGTTCATGAGAGCACCTCGCAGCGGGAACCGCGTGAGTGCTCATTTTTTGTACAAGGTTTGCGAATACACAAGGTAAAACTGACGCCACTGGTCAGTTTTACCCTCAAGCCGCGTGGGCTCAGTGCTTGGTGAGCTTGTCCAGGTAGCCCATGCAGAAGGCCGACACCACGAAGGTCATGTGGATGATCACATACCACATCAGGTAGTCGGTGGAGATGTTCTGCGCATCCATGAATACCCGCAGCAGGTGAATGGACGAAATGGCCACGATCGACGCAGCAACTTTCATCTTCAGCGACGAAGAGTCCATTTTGCCGAGCCAGTTGAGCTTTTCTTTGCTGTCGTCGATGTCCAGTTGCGAGACGAAGTTCTCGTAGCCGGAAATCATCACCATCACCAGCAGGCCGCCCACCAGCGACATGTCGATCAACGACAGGATCACCAGGATGAGGTCAGCTTCGCTCAGGGCAAATACATTGGGCAGGACGTGGACGACTTCCTGGAAGAATTTCAGCGCCAGGGCCAGCAGGCCGAGCGACAGGCCGAAGTAGATAGGGGCGAGCAGCCAGCGCGAGGCATACATCGCGTTTTCGAGAATACGTTCCATGGAGGGTAAGGGACTCGTCAGGTGACTAAAAAAGCGACGGCGAGTATAGCCAGCCACCTGTTACAGCAAAAGCTGAATCGAGTTGGCCCATTCGCAGCACAAGGCTGCCCCTACCGGTAGGAGCAGCCTTGTGCTGCGAATGGCCGCAAAGCGGCCCCAGCTCACTCAGCTTTCAGGATGAAACTGATAATCCCCCAGGTTGCGGCAACGCTCGCCATTGATGCGACGCAACTGCGCTTGCAGGTGCAGGCACCAGATCTGCGGGTCTTCGGTCACTTGGTAGCCATGCAGCGTGAGGCTGTCGACGATGGCATTGAGCACCGATTCGGCAACCAATGGCCCGTGGAACGGCCCCTGAGCCTTGATGGCCGAGGGTTGCTCACCGGCCATGCCGGCGGCGAACAGCAGCGTCCACATGCCATTGTCACCGGCGAGTGGGCGAATGCTGCATTCGATGCGGGTCACCAGGCCCAGGCACTGGCGAGTAAGGCTGAGGTTGCGCATGGCCGCGTCCCCTCCAATGAGCCCTGTTCAGCCTGAAACCCTCAGGCTGTTTCCATCCTGAACCCTGATTGCTCCCTAAGTTCCAGCATAGAAGAACAACACAGAAAGTTGGAAAACCGGCGCTGAACGGTAGCACATCGCCGCCAGCGCCGATTTATTGACTCAGGCGGGTTTAGCCTGCGCAATCATCTCTTCCAGGCGTTCCTTTTCCGCCTCTTTGATGTCTTCTTCGCTGATCATTTCGGCGATTTCCCGCAGGCGCTCCACCACGCGGGCATTGACGCTGCCCTCGGTGAACTCGCCCTTGTCATCCGCCACACCGGCCTCCTCGCCTACCAGCAGGCTCAGCGCCTCGTCAGCCTGGCTGACCGCGTAAACGTGGAACTGCCCGGCTTCGACCGCCTGCAGCACGCGTTCGTCGAGCATCAGGGTGGCCACGTTGGCCCGTGGAATGATCACCCCTTGGTCGCCGGTCAGGCCGCGCGCATCGCAGAGCCGGAAGAAGCCCTCGATCTTCTCGTTGACCCCGCCCACCGCCTGCACTTCACCGAACTGGTTGATCGAGCCAGTGATGGCAAAGCATTGCTTGAGCGGCGTGCGCGACAAGGCCGAGATCAGTGTGCAGACCTCACCCAGCGAGGCACTGTCACCGTCGACGTAGCCGTAGGACTGCTCCAGGGCGATGCTCGCCGAGATGGCCAGCGGGAACTCCTGGGCGTAGCGACTGCCCAGGTAGCCGGTCAGAATCATCACCCCTTTGGAGTGGATCGGCTGGCCCAGGTTGACCTCACGCTCGATGTCGACAATGCCGCTGCCACCGGGGTAGACGCTGGCAGAGATACGCGCCGGCATGCCGAACGCCGAATCGCCCACTTCCAGCACCGTCAGGCCGTTGCACTTGCCGATGGCCGCGCCTTCGGTGTCGATCAGGATGATGCCGGCGAGCATGTCGTCCAGCACCCGCTGCGACACACGCCCGGTACGGGTGGCCTTGGCCTTGAGTGCGCGTTCGATGTGGCCGGCATCGGTCATCTCGTCGCTGGCCAGTTGGCGGATGAAGTCGGCCTCGCTGACCAGCTGGAACAGGTCACCGATGCGCGCCGACAGCCGCGACTGGTTTTCTGCCAGCCGGGCACTGTAGGTGGCCAGGCGCGCCACGGCGTCGCTGGTCAGCGGCGCCATGCCTTCTTCGTTGGTGCGGGTACGCAAGAGCTGGGCGAACTGCTCCAGGTTCTCGTCGACCATGGGCATGTCTTCGTCGAAGTCCACCAGCACCCGGAACATTTCCTGGAAGTCCGGATCATGGTCCTGCAGCGCGTAGTAAAGCTGGCGCGAGCCGATGATTACCAGCTTGACGTTGAGCGGGATCATCTGTGGCGTCAGGCTGACGCTCGCCACGCGGCCCAGTTCACCCAGCGGCGACTCCATCTTCAGCTTGCGCGACTGCAGCGCACGCTTGAGCGCATCCCAGACGAAGGGCTCGCCAAGCATCTTCTCGGCTTCAAGAATCAGGAAGCCGCCGTTGGCCCGGTGCAAGGCGCCTGGGCGCAATTGGCGATAGGAGGTGTACAGCGCGCCTTGGTCGGTGCTGTATTCGATCCGGCCGAACAGGTTGTCGTACGTCGGGTGCGGCTCGAACACCACTGGCGCGCCGCCATCGTGGTGATGGCCGACCACCAGGCTTGGGGCGTATTGCTCTTCGAGCATCTTGCGCGCCACGGCGTCGGTCTTGCTGTCATCGACCAACTGCTCGACCACGGTGCGCAGCAGGTTCAGTTGCACCGACTGCAGGTAGGCGCACACCGCAGCGTTCTCGGCGTACTTTTCAGACAGCGGCGCCAGCAGCGGCTGCAGGGACAGGGTGATGGTTTCTTCGTTGAGCTGACGCAGCTGGTTGTTCGACTCACGCTTCCACTGCGGCAGGCTGGCCAGTTCTTCGTTGAGGCGCTCCTCGAGCAGGGCGATGTCCTCGTGGAACTGCTCGCGCACCGCTTCAGGCAGCTGTGCGAACTCAGCTTCGTCCAGCGCCTTGCCTTCGGCCATCGGGGTGAAGGCAACGTTGCTGGCGTCGCGGTACAGGGCCACGTCTTTTTCCAGCGACGCCCGCTCGATCACATCCAGGGCGCGGTCGTAGCGCTGGTTAAAGGCGCGGTCGATGGCGCCCTTCTTCTGCTGGTACGACGGGTGCTCGAACACTGCCGGGAAGGTCGACAACAGGTTGTCGATCAGCCCACCCATGTCGGCGATGAATTCACCGGCACTGCCCGAGGGCAGCTCCAGGGCACGCGGCTCGCGGGTTTCCTCGAAGTGGTTGACGTAAACCCAGTCGGCTGGGGTGTGCTGGCGCTTGCCCTCGGCCTTGAGGTAGCGCTTGACGAACGAGAAGCGGCCCGTGCCGGGCTCGCCCATCACATACACGTTGTAACCAGGGCGAGGCATGGCCACGCCGAATTGCAGGGCCTCGACTGCTCGCTCCTGGCCCAGAACGCCTCGAAACGGCTCCAGATCGTCGGTATGGGTAAAAGCAAACTGCTCGGGGGAAAAACGCCGGGTCAGGGCTTCAGGCGCAAGACGCAGGCGCGCAGCGACAGGATCGGGCATTGGGTTTCCTTACTTCGGCGGGGCGGATACGGAGCATTCTGGCGCTGCCCGCGCGCGCCTTGCAAGGCTCACCGGGACTTTATGTCGCAGTCGCGATAACGCAGGCCTCCAGGCAAATTTTTCGCAATCAACAACGCAACCTTTAGATCGTGCCTAAACTCCAAGCTGCGCGGGTGGGTGAAAAGCTTTCCCGACCTGGCAACCGAGTTGCCAGAAACCCTGACCCTTGGTTTAAGACAAATAGAGAACAAATGCTATGAAACGGATTCTTCTGGGTACTCTGTTCACCGTGGTCTCCCTCAATGCCATGGCTGAAGCGCCAGGCGGCCCGAACTGCGGCTGGGGCAACATGCTGTTCGAAGGCCAACGCGGTACGCCGGCTCACTTCCTGGCTTCCACCACCAACGGCACCTCCGGTAACGCCACCTTCGGCATGACCTCCGGCACCAATGGCTGCTCCACCAAGGCTTCGCTGACCTATGGCGGCAAGTCGTGGTTTGCCATGAATGGCATGATGAACGAACTGTCCGAAGACATGGCCATGGGCAAAGGCGAGGCGCTGACCACCTATGCCGTGGTACTGGGCGTAGCGCCGGAAGACCGTACTTACTTCGAGTCGGTCACCCACCAGCACTTCAGCCAGATCTTCAGCAGCGCCGACGTCACGGCCGAAACCGTGCACAGCAATACCCTGGCTGTTCTGAAGAACGACCCACGCCTGGCCAAATACGCCACCGAGGCTTAAGCGCAGCATCCCCGCCCCCCTGTCGGGGCGGGTTTCGCCCTTTCTTTCGGCATCGTGAAGAAGTAGTTGCCCGATATGCTCAAACGCCTCGCTTACCTGGCGCTGTGTGCCTGCGCCCCTGTTCATGCTGCGCCTGCGCTGGATGAAGGCCGTCTTCAGCAATTGGCCAATAACCCCTACTGGATCGCCTTGGGCCATTACGAAACCGCCAAGCTGGGTGGTTGGCGCAGCTATGTGGACGATACCCAGTTCTTTCTCGCCGACGATGGCGCGCACCACCCGGACCAAGAGTTGCGGGCCACGGTGCAGGCCCTGTATGCACCCGCCAGCCTGGGCGACAAGCATGCCCAGTGCGTTTTCCCAGCGCGTACCCGCTGGCTCAAGGAGCAACTGGGGCTGACCGACCTGCCACAGCCCGACTGCCAGGAATTCAAGACCTGGTACACCTCGATCGACCCGCACAGCGCCGCGCTGATCTTCCCGGCGGCCTACCTGAACAGCCCTTCGTCGATGTTCGGCCACACCTTGCTGCGCATCGACCAGTCCAACACCCACAGCGACGACACCACGCTGCTGAGCTACGCGATCAACTTCGGCGCCTACATAGAAGGCAGCGACAACAGCATCCTGTATGCCTGGAAAGGCCTGATGGGCGGCTACCCAGGCCTGTTCGCGCTGATGCCCTACCAAGAGAAGCTGTCCGAGTACCGCAGCCTGGAAAACCGCGACCTGTGGGAGTACCAGCTGGACCTCACCCCGCAAGAGACCGGGCGCATGGTCGAGCATGTGTGGGAGCTGAAGCAGATCCAGTTCGACTATTTCTTCTTCGACGAGAACTGTTCGTACCGCCTGCTCGAACTGCTGCAGGTGGCGCGGCCAGGCCTGGATTTGACGTCGCAGTTCCCGCTGACCGCCATCCCAACCGACACGGTCAAGGCGGTGCGCCAGTCTGGCCTGGTGTCCAGCGTCAACTACCGGCCTTCGCGCGAGCGCGAACTGCTGGCCCGCGCCGAGCCGCTTGACCCTCACGAAAAGCAGCAGGTGCTGGCTGTCAGCGCCGATACCGCACAGCTGCAAAGCCCTGAGTTCACTGCCCTGCCCCGCGAGCGCCAGGCGCTGGTACAGGACGCTGCCTACCGCCTGGAGCGTTACCGCGCCAATGGCCAGCAACGCGACCCAGGCCAGGCCACGCGCAGCTTCGAGCTGCTGCGCGCAATCAACCGCAACCCGCCGCCGGCGCTGCAAATCGAGCGCCCCGGCCTGCCTGAGGATGGCCATGATTCACGCACCTGGCAGCTGGGTGTCGGCACGCGGGAAGACCGTGCCTACGCCGAGTACGGCCTGCGCATGGCGTATCACGACCTCAACGACAACGCCTACGGCTTCCCACTGGGCGCGCAAATCGAGATTCTGCAGCTGAAAGTCCGCCAGTACGAAGGCAACGACTGGCAGGTGCAGCGCCTGGACCTTGCCACCATCCGCTCGCTGACACCCCGCAATGCGCTGCTCAAACCATGGTCATGGCAGGTGACCGGTGGCCTGGAACGGGTGCCGGGCAAGCATGACGACGAAGTGCTGGTCAGCCATGTGAATGGCGGCGCTGGCGGCACCTGGCAACTGGCCGACGAACTGCTGGGCTTCGCCCTGGGCACGGTGCGCGTTGAACACCACAATGATTTTGCCGAGTTCATCTCCCCTGCTGCCGGGTTCAACAGCGGCCTGCTATGGCGCAACGGGCTGGGCAACATGACGCTGGAGGCGAAGGGCGACTTCTTCACCAACGGCGAAGTGCGGCGCAGCGTGAGCCTGAATCAGCAATGGGAAATCAGCCGCAACCTGGGCCTGCGGTTAAGTGCCTCGCGCGAATTCAGCCACCTGGCGACGGCGCAGAACGAAGTGATGCTGGAGCTGAAGTGGTACCACTACTGACTCTTTGACACTGTTTTGACAGCTCGCCGACAAATCGCCCCCTAGACTCTCCAGCATCAATTGGAGGGTCTGGTGTTCATGTCGCGGTACTGGTTAGGCCTGTGCGTTGCCTTTTTGCTGTCAGGGTGCGAAACCACCCACGAACAGATGCTCGACCACGGTTACCCCCCCGCCTACGCCGATGGCTTCCAGGATGGCTGCAGCAGCGGCCGGCAGGCGGCCGGGGTGATGGCCGGCGACTTCCGCAAGGACGTGCCGCGCTACCTGCACAATCGCCAGTACGAAAGCGGCTGGGACGATGGCTTTCGCCAATGCCACGCCCTGCAGAACAGCGAAGAGCAGCGTCAATACCGTGACCGCTACTGGGACCAACGCGACCGTGACTGGGAGCACGAGAAGAACCGCGATGCCGCACGGGCCTATCGCCACGACTAGGTCGCAAACTGACATCCCTTGAAACCGGCGGCCTGCCATCATGGTCTCCTGCACAAGGAGGCCACCATGAGCCGAGCGTTCGTCAACGAAGACCAAGCTGCCGCCCAGGCCGACCAACCGGTTGAGCGACGGGTGAGCGAGCAGCCCAACTACGTCACGGCCAGTGGCCTGGCGCAATTGCAGCAGCGGGTAGCCGAACTCAATACATTGCGCAGCCAGTTGCAGGCCCAGGGCGAGCGTGCCGACAAGCAGCGCCTGGCCGATGCCGAGCGCGACCTGCGCTACTTCAGCGCACGGGTGCAGAGTGCCCAGGTGGTGCCAGCCGCTACCTCGCGGGACAAGGTGCAGATCGGTAGCCGGGTAAGCTTTGTGGATGAGCAGGGCCAAGCGCATGAGGTGCAGCTGGTGGGGGAAGATCAGGCCGATGCGGGCCACGGGTTGATCAACTGGGGCTCGCCGCTGGGGCGGGCGTTGCTAGGCGCGGGGCCTGGGGATGAAGTGATGTGGCGGCGGCCGGTGGGGGATCAGATGATCGAGGTGGTCGCTATCGCGGGTGAGGCTTGAGAGCCTTGGGGCTGCGCTGCAGCCCATTCGCGGCGCAAGGCCGCTCCCACAGGTTCGGCGCTAGCCTTGGAGGCTACATAGTTCGGGTGGGAGCGGCCTTGTGCCGCGAATGGGCCGCAAAGCGGCCCCAGCGATCTTGGATCAGACCACGCCCTGCGCCAGCATGGCATCAGCCACTTTCACAAAGCCGGCGATGTTCGCACCCTTGACGTAGTTGATCGTGCCATCCGCCTCTTCACCATAGTGAACACAGGCATGGTGGATCGACTGCATGATGTTGTGCAGCTTGCTGTCCACTTCACCGGCCGTCCACAGCAGGCGCATGGCGTTCTGCGACATTTCCAGGCCCGACACGGCCACGCCACCCGCGTTGGATGCCTTGCCCGGGGCGTACAGAATGCCTGCCTCGAGGAAGATATCCACCGCCTCAAGGGTGGTCGGCATGTTGGCGCCTTCGGCGACGCAGAAGCAGCCATTGCGCAGCAGGGTGCGGGCGTCTTCGGTGTCCAACTCGTTTTGCGTGGCGCACGGCAGGGCGATGTCGCACGGCAGGCTCCACGGGGTCTGGCCCTTGCGGAACTCAAGGCCAAATTCAACGGCCAATGTGCTGAGGCGGCCACGCTTGACGTTTTTCAGCTCCATCACGGCGTCCCACTGGGCGTCGCTGAGGCCGGCTTCGGCGTACAGGGTGCCTTCGGAATCGGACAGCGAGATAACCTTGCCGCCCAGGTCCATGACCTTGCGCGCAGCATACTGGGCCACGTTGCCGGACCCAGAAATGGCCACGCGACGGCCATCGATGCGCAGGTCACGGCGCTTGAGCATTTCTTCAGCGAAGTAGACGCAGCCGTAGCCGGTGGCTTCCGGGCGAATCAAGCTGCCGCCATAAGTCATGCCCTTGCCGGTCAGCACCGAGGTGAACTGGTTGGCCAGGCGCTTGTACTGGCCGAACATGAAGCCAATCTCGCGCGCGCCCACACCGATGTCACCGGCCGGTACGTCGAGGTCGGCGCCGATGTGGCGGTACAGTTCGCTCATGAACGCCTGGCAGAAGCGCATCACTTCTGCATCGCTCTTGCCCTTGGGGTCGAAGTCCGAGCCGCCTTTACCGCCACCCATGGGCAGCGAGGTCAGGGAGTTCTTGAACACCTGCTCGAAGGCCAGGAACTTAAGCACGCTCAGGTTCACCGACGGGTGGAAGCGCAGGCCGCCCTTGTACGGGCCGATGGCGCTGCTCATTTGGATGCGGTAGCCGCGGTTGACCTGGACCTTGCCCTGGTCATCGACCCACGAAACACGGAACAGCACCGCGCGCTCGGGCTCAACCATGCGCTCCAGGATACCGGCCTGCAGGTAATGAGGGTTGGCTTCGAGGAACGGCCACAGGGTACGCAAGACTTCTTCCACCGCCTGGTGGAATTCAGGCTGGGCAGGATCGCGTTGCTTGAGGCGCGCGAGGAAATTGTCGACAGATTCGATCATGGTAGACATCTCACCAAGAGGGATTGGACTTATTGGTTTTTTTTCGAATGTACCAAGAAGCAATCGCACGAGAACAGGGCGTAATGTCGTTTTTTTGAAATTATTTGGTGCGTTTTATATAAATGTATACAAAATGATGAAAATATTGTTAGCAGAATCGGCCTCTTCGCGGGCAAGCCCGCTCCCACAGGGGCCTGTGAAAGACTGAGATTGCGGGTGATTCTGTGGGAGCGGGCTTGCCCCGCGAAGGGGCCAACGCCGAGGCCTGCCAGGCACAAAAATGGGGCCCCTGAGGGCCCCATTCTAGTGCAGCTAAAACCGGCTTACTGGGCCAGCTTCTTGTGCCGTACACGGTGCGGCTGGGCAGCAGCATCGCCCAGGCGCTTCTTGCGGTCGGCTTCATACTCGGTGTAGTTGCCTTCGAAGAACATCACGTTCGAGTCGTCTTCGTACGCCAGGATGTGGGTCGCCACGCGGTCCAGGAACCAACGGTCGTGGGAAATCACAATGGCGGCGCCCGGGAAGTCCAGCAGGGCTTCTTCCAGGGAACGCAGGGTTTCGACGTCCAGGTCGTTGGACGGTTCGTCGAGCAGCAGGACGTTACCGCCCTCCTTCAGGGTCAGGGCCAGGTGCAGACGGCCACGCTCACCACCGGACAGGTCCTTGACGAACTTCTGCTGGTCGCCGCCCTTGAAGTTGAAGCGGCCCACGTAGGTGCGCGACGGGATCTCGTAGTTGCCGATGCGGATCTGGTCGGAACCGTCGGAGATCTGCTGGAACACGGTCTTGGAACCGTCCAGGTCTTCGCGGCTCTGGTCGACGCAGGCCAGTTGCACGGTTTCGCCGATTTCGATGCTGCCCGAGTCCGGCTGCTCCTTGCCCATCAGCATGCGGAACAGGGTCGACTTACCGGCGCCGTTACCGCCGATCACGCCGACAATGGCGCCCTTCGGCATGGCGAACGACAGGTTGTCGATCAGCACGCGATCGCCATAGCCTTTGGAAACGTTCTTGAACTCGATGACCTTGTCACCCAGGCGCGGGCCGGCCGGGATGTAGATCTCGTTGGTCTCGCTGCGCTTCTGGAACTCTTGCGACTGCATTTCTTCAAAGCGCTGCAGACGTGCCTTGGATTTGGACTGGCGGGCCTTGGCGCCTTTGCGCACCCACTCCAGTTCCTCTTTCATGGCCTTTTCGTGGGCGCTCTGTTGCTTGGATTCCTGCGCCAGACGGTCCGACTTGGCTTCCAGCCAGCCCGAGTAGTTGCCTTCGTACGGGATGCCGGCGCCGCGGTCCAGTTCGAGGATCCAGCCGGCGACGTTGTCGAGGAAGTAACGGTCGTGGGTAATCGCTACCACGGTGCCCGGGAAGTCGTGCAGGAAGCGCTCCAGCCAGGCCACCGAGTCGGCGTCCAGGTGGTTGGTTGGTTCGTCGAGCAGCAGCATGTCGGGGGCAGACAGCAGCAGGCGGCACAGGGCCACACGGCGCTTTTCACCACCGGACAGGTGTTCGATTTTCGCGTCCCAGGCCGGCAGGCGCAGGGCGTCGGCGGCGACGTCCAGCTGGCGCTCGAGGTTGTGGCCGTCGGCCGCCTGCAGGATCGACTCGAGCTTGGCCTGTTCGGCGGCCAGTTTGTCGAAGTCGGCGTCGGGTTCGGCGTAGGCGGCGTAGACCTCGTCCAGGCGAGCCTGGGCGTCCTTGATCACGCTGACCGCTTCCTCGACCACTTCACGCACGGTCTTGGCGGGGTCGAGTTGTGGTTCCTGCGGCAGGTAGCCGACGTTGATGTCGGGCATCGGACGGGCTTCGCCGTCGAATTCCTTGTCGACGCCCGCCATGATGCGCAGCAGGGTCGATTTACCCGCGCCGTTTAGGCCGAGTACGCCGATCTTGGCGCCTGGGAAGAACGACAGGGAGATGTTCTTGAGAATTTCGCGCTTCGGCGGCACGACCTTGCTCAGCCGATGCATGGTGTAGACGTATTGAGCCAAAACCAAGCCCTCTAAATAGGTAAAGACATCGACCAACGCCCCGGCAGTGGGCCAGGGGGATGTGTTTACGGGGTGTCATTGAACAAAGTCGACCATTCTACGCCAACGCGCGGCGTTGCATAGGAGGGTCGGATGGTGGGGTTACGGGGAAGAAATGCTTACGCCTGTGCTGGCCTCTTCGCGGGGCAAGCCCGCTCCCACAGGAACAGTACAAACCCCAAAGTTTGCGCAGTACCCGCTGCCCCAGGAACATCACAAACCCCAAAGTTTGCGCAGTACCCGCTGCCCCAGGGACAGCACAAACCCCAAAGCTTGCACGGTGCCCGCTGCCCCAGGTACATCACAAACCCCAAAGCTTGCACAGTACCTGTGGGAGCGGGCTTGCCCCGCGAAGTGGCCAGAACTGACCTTGAAAAGCTCAGACGTGACGCTGCTTGACCTTGCCCCGCGGCAACCGGCAACGGTCGCCCTGCTCGGCCAGGCGCGCGGCCCAGGCAGACTTGACGCTGAACCCGCCACTGCGAGCAGGCTGCTCAACGGCCTTGGCCGGCTGCGCCGCAGACACGCTAACGACCTTGGCCGCAGGCTTGGCCGCGACCGCGGTCACTGCCGGTGCTGCCACGGCTACCGGTGCTGCTGCCGCCTTGGCGGTCTTGCGCAGTTCGGCCAGCGACGGGGCCTTGCTTTTCGAGGCGGCGGCCGCCTCCGGTTTGACCAGCGAACGCTGGCACGACTTGCAAGATACGTCCGCGGTCACGGCAGTGCTGACAAGGGTCTGACTGCTGCGCCCACAGGCGGAATCGAGGCCATTGGAGGAAAAGTGAGTAACCAAAACCGAACATCTCCGAAGCGTTGTCATTGAAGCGGGCGGCATTCTCGCACAGGTTGCAGGGGCTTGCCGAACCACAGGGCGCCACCACGACCGTCGGCAGGGCGACCATCACCGGACAAGGGGACTGGCACTTTGCCATAATCCTAGGCATGCTAGCCCGTTTAGGGTGTCCGGCCTTATAGTGCGCCACCGCGGTCTGGCAACCAGACACCGGCACCAACCGTGCATGATCAATCCCTGCCATCGCCAGCCCAATCGCAGGACCAACGCTTGACCAATCTCTCTCAACCGTCGTCGCTGCGTCCCGCACCAATGGCCCCCGTCGCTTCCCTGCGCGGGTCGATCAAGGGTGCGCTGGCCCTGTTGGCCCTGATTCTGCTGGGCCTGTTGCTGTGGCAACTGTTCGCCCAGTTCCGCCACACCCAAGCCGACCTGCGCAAGCAAAGCCTGGAGGCCACCGCGGAGCTTGCCGACCACCTCAGCCTGAACATGGCGTTGAAGGCCCAGCAGGCCGTGAATGTGGTGCAGCCCTACGTCAATGCGCCGACGCCGGCAGCCCTGCCCAGCCTGCTCGACACCCTGCGCACTCGCCTGCCCGCCCTGCGTGAGCTGGCCTGGCTAGACACCAGCGGGCAGGTCCGCGCCGACAGCCTGGCCGGCAGCCCTGACCGCCAATTGATTGGCGAGCTGCTGACGCTGAACCAGGGTCGCCCGTATTTCTTTGCCAACTCGGCGGACAACCGCACCATTTACCTGTTGCTGCGCCAGTCCACCGAGCAGGACCGCGGCTACTGGCTGCTGCGCTTGTCCGACGCCTATTACCGCACCCTCACCGTGCACCTGGACAGCCCAGGCCACCCCTTGTGGCTGCTGGAAAACAGCCGCAACGGCGCGGTGCTGGACCGCCACGCCATCGCGCAGACCAGCCCGGCACCACTGCAGAGCGTGATGCTGGCGTTCATCGACAACAGTACCTGGCAACTGCGCGGCCTGTTCGACGCCCAGCGGGCCCAGCAGAAGCTGCTGCCGGCACTGATCGGCAAGTGCCTGCTGGTGCTGTTCTGTGCACTGCTGCCAGTGCTGGCGTTGATCAACATGCGCCGCCGCCAGCGCGCGCTGCAGGAAGACCGCCGGCGCTATCAGGAAATTTTCGAAGGCACCGGTGTTGCCTTGTGCGTGCTCGACCTTTCCAGCCTGCCCGGCCAGCTCGACCGCTACCACCTGCGCAACCATGCTGCGCTCAAGCACAGCCTGGCCCTGGACCCTAACCTGCGCCGCTCGCTGTTGCAGGAGTTGAAGATCACCGAGATCAACCAGGTGGCGCGCCAGTTGCTCAACGTCGAATGCCACGAAGGTGCCTGGCAGCGGCTGATCGACGGCAGCGGCGATGGCCGCGACAGCATCGGCATGCAACTGATCGATGCACTGATCGAACAGCGCTCGCTGCTGGAACTGGAAGTGCGCCTGCCCGCACCGCTGGGCGGCGAACTGCACCTGTGGCTGATGGCCCGCCTGCCGCTGCAACGCCGCGACTACCAGGCGGTGATCCTCAGCATCAGCGACATCACCAGCCGCAAACAAGTGGAGCTGTCCCTGCTCGAACGCGAGAGTTTCTGGTCGGACGTGGTGCGTACCGTGCCCGACCAGCTCTACGTGCAGGACGTGCCGAGCCAGCGCATGATCTTCAGCAACCGCCACCTCGGCCAAACCCTGGGCTACGACCGCACCGAGCTGGCACAGATGGGCGACCGCTTCTGGGAGTTGCTGCTGCACCCCGAAGACGCCACGCACTTCCAGGCCCTGCGCCAGCATCAACGAGCCACCGGCCACAGCCAGCCACTGCACTGCCAATTGCGCTTCCGTCACCACGACGGTGGCTGGCGCTGCTACGACATTCGCGAACAGGTGCTGACCCGCGACCACGACGGCCAGGTGATGCGCATCATCGGCGTGGGCAAGGACGTTACCGTACAGATCGAGGCCAGCCAGTCGCTGCGCGACAGCGAACAGCGCTACCGCATGCTGGCCGAAAGCATCAGCGACGTGATTTTCTCCACCGACAGCCAACTGCAGCTCAACTACGTCAGCCCCTCGGTCAAAGCGGTACTGGGTTATCAGGCTGAGTGGATTTTCGACAACGGCTGGCAATCGATCATCGCCAACCCGGCCCAGCTGACCGGCATCTACAGCCTGATGGAGCGCGTCAGCAATGCCATGGGCGACGGCGAGCAACTGGCCCAGTTGCGTGGCCAGTTGCCCACCCAACTGTTCCTGTTCGACTGCCTGCGCGCCGATGGCCGCAAGATCCCGATCGAGCTGCGCCTGGTATTGGTGTGGGACGACCAGGAGCGCTTCGAAGGCGTGCTTGGGGTTGGCCGCGACATCAGCCAGCAACGCCGCGCCGAAAAAGACCTGCGCATGGCCGCCACGGTATTCGAGCACTCGACCTCGGCCATCCTCATCACCGACCCGGCCGGCTACATCGTCCAGGCCAACGAAGCGTTCAGCCGGGTCAGCGGCTATGCCGTCAGCGACGTGCTCGACCAGCTGCCTGGCATGCTCACCGTCGAGCAACAGCAGGAAGGCCACCTGCGTTACGTGGTCAAGCAGTTGCACCAGCGCGGCAGCTGGGAAGGCGAAGTGTGGCTAAAGCGCCGCGACGGCGACCACTACCCGGCCTGGGTCGGCATCACGGCAGTGCTGGACGACGAAGGCGACCTGGCAAGCTACGTGTGCTTCTTCACCGACATCAGCGAGCGCAAGGCCAGCGAACAGCGCATCCACCGCCTGGCCTACTACGACGCCCTCACCCACCTGCCCAACCGCACGCTGTTCCAGGACCGCCTGCACACGGCCCTGCAACAGGCCGAACGGCAAAAGGCGTGGGTGGTGTTGATGTTCCTCGACCTGGACCGTTTCAAGCCGATCAACGACTCCCTCGGCCATGCCGCAGGCGATCGCATGCTCAAAGACATGGCCCTGCGCCTGCTGGCCTGCGTGGATGACGACGACACCGTGGCACGCATGGGCGGCGACGAATTCACCTTGCTGCTGCAACCGCGTGCGACCCGCGAGATGGCGCTGAACCGCGCCATCCATGTGGCCGAGAACATCCTCGCCAGCCTGGTACGGCCCTTCGTGCTGGAGAACCGCGAGTTTTTCGTCACGGCCAGTATCGGCATCGCCCTCAGCCCGCAGGATGGCAGCGAACTGAGCCAGTTGATGAAAAACGCCGACACCGCGATGTACCACGCCAAGGAGCGCGGCAAGAACAACTTCCAGTTCTACCAGGCCGAGATGAACGCCAGTGCCCTGGAGCGCCTGGAGCTGGAAAGCGACCTGCGCCATGCCATGGAGCAGAACGAGTTCATCCTCTACTACCAGCCGCAGTTCAGTGGCGATGGCAAACGCCTGACCGGCGCCGAAGCCTTGCTGCGCTGGCGCCACCCCACCCGCGGCCTGGTGCCGCCGGGCGACTTCATCCCGGTGATCGAAGAGCTGGGCCTGGTGGTGGATGTCGGCGACTGGGTACTGCGTGAGGCCAGCCGCCAACTCAAGGCCTGGCACAAAGCCAAAGTGCGGGTGCCGAAGGTATCGGTAAACATCTCGGCGCGGCAGTTCTCCGACGGCCAGCTGGGCACGCGCATCGCCACCATCCTTGAAGACATCGGGCTGCCGCCGGCGTGCCTGGAACTGGAGCTGACCGAAAGCATCCTGATGCGCGAGGTGAATGAGGCCTTGCAGATTCTCGCCAGCCTGAAGAATCTTGGCCTGAGCATTGCGGTGGACGACTTTGGCACCGGGTACTCGTCGCTCAACTACCTCAAGCAGTTCCCCATCGACGTGCTGAAGATCGACCGCACCTTCGTCGACGGCTTGCCCGAGGGCGAGCAGGACGCGCAGATTGCCCGGGCGATCATTGCCATGGCCCACAGCCTGAACCTGGCGGTGATTGCCGAGGGCGTGGAAACCCATGAGCAGCTGGAGTTCTTGCGTGAACATGGTTGCGACGAGGTGCAGGGTTACCTGTTCGGGCGGCCGATGCCGGCGCATCAGTTCGAGGCGCAGTTCGCCAACGAGACGCTGTTCATGTTCCAGTAGCAAACCACTGTCGTCTTTTTTGTAGGAGCAGCCTTGTGCTGCGAAGAGGCCGGCGACCGCGCCCTGAATCTTTGCTGCTGTTACCGGCCTCTTCGCAGCACAAGGCTGCTCCTACAGGCACAGCACCAACGCTGTAATTGGCGCCGCAAAAAACGGACCTTGAAGTCAACTCCAGCCCAGACAGGGCGCGGGATGCAACATGAAGGCCTTTGGTCCGCGACTTGACGTCACTTCATATGCCATGCCCGAAGCAATCGGTTAGAATGCCCCCCCAATTCAGCCCGATCCTTGAGGACCGCCATGTTCAGCCGTGATTTGACCATTGCCAAGTACGACGCCGAGCTCTTCGAAGCCATGCAGCAAGAAGCTCTGCGCCAGGAAGAGCATATCGAGCTGATCGCTTCGGAAAACTACACCAGCCCGGCTGTCATGGAAGCCCAGGGTTCGGTTCTGACCAACAAGTACGCTGAAGGCTACCCAGGCAAGCGTTACTACGGTGGTTGCGAATACGTCGACGTGGTCGAGCAACTGGCCATCGACCGCGCCAAAGAGCTGTTCGGCGCCGACTACGCCAACGTCCAGCCGCACGCTGGCTCCCAGGCCAACGCCGCCGTTTACCTGGCCCTGCTGTCGGCCGGTGACACCATCCTGGGCATGAGCCTGGCCCACGGCGGTCACCTGACCCACGGCGCCAGCGTCAGCTCTTCGGGCAAGCTGTACAACGCCATCCAGTACGGCATCGACGGCAACGGCCTGATCGACTACGACGAAGTCGAGCGCCTGGCTGTAGAGCACAAGCCGAAGATGATCGTTGCCGGCTTCTCGGCCTACTCGCAGGTGCTGGACTTCCCACGCTTCCGCGCCATTGCCGACAAGGTCGGTGCCTACCTGTTCGTCGACATGGCCCACGTTGCTGGCCTGGTTGCCGCTGGCGTGTACCCGAACCCTGTACCGTTCGCCGACGTGGTCACCACCACCACCCACAAGACCCTGCGCGGTCCACGTGGCGGCCTGATCCTGGCCCGTGCCAACGCCGACATCGAGAAGAAGCTGAACTCCGCTGTCTTCCCGGGCGCCCAGGGCGGCCCGCTGGAGCACGTCATCGCGGCCAAGGCGATCTGCTTCAAAGAAGCCCTGCAGCCTGAGTTCAAGGCTTACCAGCAGCAAGTGGTGAAAAACGCCCAGGCCATGGCCAGCGTGTTCATCGAGCGTGGTTTCGACGTCGTTTCCGGCGGCACCCAAAACCACCTGTTCCTGCTGTCGCTGATCAAGCAGGAAATCTCCGGTAAGGACGCTGACGCCGCACTGGGCAAAGCCTTCATCACCGTCAACAAGAACTCGGTACCGAACGACCCACGTTCCCCGTTCGTCACCTCGGGCCTGCGTTTCGGCACCCCAGCCGTGACCACCCGTGGCTTCAAAGAAGCAGAGTGCAAGGAACTGGCCGGCTGGATCTGCGACATCCTGGCTGACCTGAACAACGAAGCGGTGATCGATGCCGTGCGTGAGAAGGTCAAGGCCATCTGCAAGAAGCTGCCGGTTTACGGCAACTGATTAGCGCCAGCCTGATGTGAAAAAGCCCGGCCCTGCGCCGGGCTTTTTTGTGCTTGCCCGCTTTGCGGAACCTGTTCCAAATGGGCCCCCTGCGCAAGACACCCTAGCCTGCAGCCTCCCCCACGCCAAACCGGAGGCACCCCATGGCAGATAACAAAACACGTTCCTTTACAGCCACCCTGCAGATCGCCGAATCACCGGTGAACAGCCTGGACTGCCTGTGCACAGGGCCCGTGAGCCTGGTCACACCCAACGAAGTGCCGGGGTACGCCATTGAAGGCGCCCACGCACTCGGCATGCTCAGTGGCACGGACGATGATTGGCAGCACGGTCAGGAGTTTGGGTTGATCCCGTTCGACAAAGGCGACGATCAGTGCGCGATGCTGCTGTATTTTCGCTACAGCGATGCGGGTTATCGACTGTATGTGCGCAGCGGGCCTCATTTCGGTAAAGGCATATTCACCACCGCCGAAGGCCTGGTGGCCGCTCAGGCCATCAAGGCGCAAGACCCTAGCCTGTGGACCTTGATCGATGCGCAAACCGGCGCCCCGTTCGACCTGGCACAACTTGAAGATGACCGGCGAGAAATCCAGATGATCGCCAGCAACGGCCACCCCATGGAGATCCACAACCTCTACCCAGTGGGCGGCTTTCTGGCGTGCTACGCCGCTGCCCAGCAATGCACCCTAAGCCTGTTGATCACGCAACGCGGGGGGGATTGGCTGAACACCTGATGTCGCCTGCATGGGCCTTCACGTATTACCCTGTGCCGCTTCAAAACCCGAGCGCGCACAGGACCCTGCCTTGACCAGAGAGCAACTCGAAACCCATCAAATCCCGGTCTACTTCGCAGCCGTGCTCGCAGCCCTTGCCTTCGGCCTGCTGGCCACCGACACCGCACACCACCTGCAAGCCCTGATCACCCCCGCCATTGCCGTGCTGATGTACGCGATGTTCCTGCAGATCCCCTTCCTCGACCTGCGCCAAGGCCTGGGCAACCGCCGCTTCATCAGTGCACTGCTACTGGCCAACTTCGTCCTTATCCCACTGCTGGTCTGGGCCATCACCCGCGGCTTGGTCGCGCACCCGGCCATCCTGATCGGCGCCCTGCTGGTGTTGCTAACCCCCTGCATCGACTACGTGGTGGTGTTCACCCACATCGGCAGAGGCGACTCACGCCAGACCCTCGCCGCCACGCCGCTGCTGCTGTTGGTGCAATTGGTCCTGCTGCCGGTGTACCTGGCGTTGATGCTGGGTGACGACAACGCCGTGGCAATTTCCATCGCGCCCTTCGTGGATGCCTTTGCCTTGTTGATTGTGTTGCCGATGATTCTCGCCGTGCTGACCAGCGCCAGCGCCCGCCGCTCCCGCGTGGCATCGAAGTGGAACGACGCCTGGGCGTGGATGCCGGTGCCGGCGATGGCATGCGTGCTGGTGGTGGTGATCGGCTCGCAGATTGCCGCCGTGCTGCGCGATTTCGAGCGCTTGCTGCCCGTGATCCCGGTGTACCTCGGCTTCATGCTGCTGGCGCCGGTGATCGGCTTTGCCACCGCGCGGCTGATGCGTTTGCCAGTGGCCGAGGTGAGGTCGGTGACGTTCAGCGCTTCGACGCGCAACTCGCTGGTGGTGTTGCCGTTGGCGTTGGCGTTGCCGGAAGACCTGCGCGGGTTGGCGGCGGCAGCGGTGATTACCCAAACGCTGGTGGAGTTGGTGAGCGAGTTAATTTATGTGCGCGTCGTGCCCGCATGGGTGCGAGACAGATGAGGCTATGAGGGTTCAGCAAACGCTGAACCTTTTGCTTGCACCTGGCCGAACGTATGCTGATAGAATGCGATAAATTCTCATTAACATCTATCGTATCCCGTGCAGTCCACCTCATCGGCAAATCATCACCCGCATCAGGCCATCGATCAGCTCTACAGCCACCACCACGGCTGGCTGCAGACCTGGCTGCGCAAGCGCTTGGGCAGTGCCGCCGATGCTGCGGACCTGGCCCAGGATACCTTCGTGCGGCTGCTCAGCAGCGCAACCGGCGAGGCGCTGAATTACACAGCCCCGCGCGCCTATCTGGCCACAATCGCCAATCGCCTGGCCCTCAACTTCTATCGCCGCCGCTCGCTGGAGCACGCCTACCTGGCCGCGCTGGCGGAAACGCCAGAAGCGCTGGCACCGTCGCTGGAACATCAGGCGCTGGTGCTCGAAGCCCTCGATGAGATCGACCAGGTACTCGCCCTCCTGCCCGCCCAAAGCCGACAGGCGTTTCTGATGGCGCAGCTGGAAGGCTATACCCAAGAAGAGATCGCCAGCCGGCTCAAGCTCAGCGTCCGTACCGTGCAACGCCACCTGGCGCGGGCGTTTGAAGAATGCATCGTGCTCGCCAGTACGCACGATGAGTAATGCACCCATCGACCGGCGCATTGCCCGCGAAGCCGCCAGCTGGTTCGTGCGTTTGCAGAACAGCAGCGCCGGCGCCGCCGAACATGCCGCCGGCGCCGAATGGCGGGCGCGGCACGCTGACCATGAGCGCGCCTGGCAACTGGCCGAGCGCTTCAGCAGCCGTGCCCAGCAACTTAGCGGGGACCCCACCCGCGCGGCGCTGGAGCGCCCGCGCAGCCTGGAACGCAGGCAGGCACTCAAGACCCTTGCATTGCTGATTGCCACCGCCCCGCTTGGCCTCGCAGCCTACCGCGGGCTGCCGTGGCGCGAGTGGCAGGCGGACGTGCGCACGGCCACCGGGGAGCAGCGCAGCGTGCCCTTGCCGGATGGCGGGCAGCTACGCCTGAACACCGGCAGCGCGGTCGATATCGCCTACGACGACAGCGTTCGCCGCGTGCGCCTGATCGCCGGTGAGATGCTGGTCGAAGTACCCCGTGAGCCTGCCAGGCGCCCGTTTATCGTCGATACCGCCGAAGCGCACATCAGCCCGCTCGGCAGCCGCTTGCTGGTGCGTCAGTACCCAGGCAGCACGTTCCTCGCCGCGCTGGAGGGCGCTGTCGAAGTGCGCCCGCGCCTGGCACGGGGTGACGACGGCCTGGTGCGCCTGGCGGCCGGCCAGCAAACCCAGGTCAGCCTCCAGGCTGTGCAGCCCCCCATGCCGCTGGCCGAGCAGCGCCTCGACTGGCTCAACCATGTGCTGCGGGTCGAAAAGACGCGCCTGGATGACTTCATCAGCGAGCTGGGGCGCTATCGGCCTGGCTTGCTGCGTTGCGACCCCGCCGTGGCCCGGCTGCTGATCTCCGGCACCTTCCAACTGCGCGACACCGATCAGATTCTGCGCGCCTTGAGCCAGACGCTGCCGGTGGACATCCACTTCCGCACGCCCTACTGGGTCACCGTCACGGCGCGCGCGAATACGTAACAAGAATCATTGTCGTGTTTTGCTCAGGTTGCGTGTCCCTACCGTAAGCACATCACTTTTACAGGGCGGGACGAACACATGGCGACGACGCAGGGCATGCAACCATTGGCGCGGGCAGTACACGCTGCTGCATTGGGCCTGATCATCACAGGTGGCGGCCTGACTGCAACCGTGTCGCAAGCCGCCGAGCACAGCGCGCAGCAGGGCCGGACCTTTCAGGTGCCCGCCGGCAACCTGAGCAGCGCCCTTTCCGATTTCGCCAGCCAAGCCGGTATCACCCTGCCCATCGAACCAGGCCTGGTCGAAGGTTTGCGCAGCCCAGGCCTGAACGCCACCACCAATGTGGAAGGCGGCTTGCAGCAACTGCTGCAAGGCACCGGCCTGCAAGCGTCACCGCAGGGCAATGGCCTCTACCTGCTGACACCACAGGCCACGGGCACTGGCCTGGAACTGGGCGCTACCAGCATTACCGGCCAAGGCTTGGCAGCGACTACCGAAAACAGCGGGTCGTACACCACCGGCACGATGCAGACGGCCACCAAGCTGCCCTTGAGCCTGCGCGAAACCCCGCAGGCCGTCAGCGTGGTCACGCGCAAGCGGATGGACGACAAGGCCATGACCACCATCAGCGATGTGGTCAAAAGTGCGCCAGGTATCTTCCTCAGCAACTCCGGCGGCGCCGGCCGCCCCTCTTTCAGTGCCCGCGGTTTTGACGTCGACAACATCATGTACGACGGCTTCCCCACCAGCTTCCTGACTTACCTGCCCAGCGGCGAAGCCAACCTGGCCATGTACGACCGCGTCGAGATCGTGCGTGGGGCCACCGGGTTGGCCCAGGGCGCCGGCAACCCCGGGGGTGCCATCAACCTGGTACGCAAGCGCCCGACCCATGAATTCCAGGGCACCCTCATCGGCAGTGCCGGCAGTTGGGACGATTACACCGGCACGCTGGACATCGGCGGCCCATTGAATGAAACCGGCACCCTGCGCGCCCGTACCGTGGTCTCCAAGCAAGACGCCAAAAGCTTCCGCGACTCGGTGGAGAGTGACCATGACCTGTTCTACGGCGTGGTCGACGCCGACCTGAGCGAAAGCACCACCCTCACCCTCGGCGCCTACCGGCAGAAAAACCACACCAACTACATTTGGGGCGGTTTGCCCATGGCCCGTGGCGGCGGCCACCTCGGGCTACCACGCGACACCTTCCTCGGCCATGACTGGGAATATTCCGACAACCGCACCACCGGCTATTTCGCCACCCTCGAGCAAGGCTTCGCCAACGACTGGACTCTGCGCCTGGCGGCCATGCAGACCAAGACCGACACCGACGTGCTGGCCTCCTCGATATGGGAATACGACCGCCACTATCTCTGGACCGAAGCCATGGAGCAGAAGGAAAAAGGCTACGACCTGGCCGTCAGCGGCCCCTTCCAGTTGCTCGGTCAAACCCATGACCTGACCGTTGGCGTCAGCAAGCGCCAGCTGGATTATCGGTCTGGCAAGGCCTGGAGCGATTTCATCGACGACGGCAGCAACCTCTTCGAATGGAACCCCCGCGGCCATGCCAAGCCGGATTACGTTACGGGCCCCAACGGCCTCCCCGAGACCACCACCCAGGACAGCGCCTATGCCAGCAGCCGCCTGCGTTTGACCGACCCGCTGTCGCTGATTCTGGGTGGCCGTCTCGACTGGTACGAATTCGACGACAGCGAAAGCAGCGAAAACAACTACAAGATCACGCGCAACCTGACCCGCTATGCCGGCCTGGTCTACGACCTGGACACCAACCACTCGGTCTACGTCAGCTACACCGATATCTTCAAGCCGCAGACCAGCAAAGGCCTGGACAGTAAAGTGCTCGACCCTGTGGTGGGCGAAAACTACGAAGTGGGCATCAAGGGCGAGTACTTTGGTGGCGCGCTGAACGCCAGCCTGGCAGTTTTCCAGATCGACCAGAAGAACCGCGCCCAAGAGCTGCCCGACGTCAAAGGGTGCGGGTCAGGCGCCGCCAGTGCTTGTTACGAGGCGGCCGGCCTGGTGCGCAGCAAAGGCATCGACCTCGAAATCCAGGGCGCCCTGACCGACAATTGGCAACTGGCTGCCGGCTACACCTACACCCAGACCAAATATGTCAGCGACGCCAACAAAGCCCGCGAAGGCGAAGACTTCGACCGCGCCAAACCGCGCCAGCTGTTCAAGCTGTCGACGATCTACACCCTGCCCGGTGAACTGCAGCGCTGGCGCGTGGGTGGTGATATCTACCAACAGAGCCGTATCCGCACTTCGGGGGGCGCCGGTTCTACAGCATGGGAAAACCAGCAAGGCTCTTACACCGTGGTGGGGTTGGTGGCAGGCTACAAAGCCAGCGAGCAGTTGGACCTGCAGGTCAACGTCAACAACCTGTTCGACCGCACCTACTACAGCAGCGTGGCCAATGGTGGGTGGAGCCCGTATGACATTTATGGCGACCCACGGAACGTGAAACTGACTGCGCGGTATAGCTTCTAGGAGGCGGCGCGCTTCGCCATCAGTAGGCGTATTGGACACATCTGGAAAATCTGCAGATGAGCCTCCACGCTGCAAAGTCTGCACAATGATCCTCATAAGCGCAGACAGCGCTCGATGAGTTCAGGGTGGCGAATTCAGTGGCTTGCACCAGCGCGACGTGAAGTCGGGCAGCCTTGCAGGCTGGTCGACGCACGGCATCGGTCAGCAATTCACAGACACGCCCTTTGAGCATTTGTATTGGTCACGATTTACGCTAAGGCAGAGCGTGCCAACATCAGCCCCGCTGAAATCAGCAAGGTGGTATGACATGCGTGATATCGATATTGAAAGTGTTGCAAAAGCCATTGAGGCCGACGCAGGCGAGCCGTTGCCTGACCTACGCCAAGCGCTAAACGAAGCCAAGCAGGGGGTTGGACGCGTTACGACACCGGAGCAAATCCTGGTTCGCCAAGCTCGCGAGCGCTGCGGACTAACTCAGGTCTCATTCGCCGAGCGAATTGCCACACCCGTAGCGACTTTGCGCGATTGGGAACAGGGCCGCTTCGTGCCTCCAGGCGGGGTATTGTGCCTGATGCGCTTAATTCTCAAGCACCCTGAACTGACTCAGGAACTTGCGACGCACTAACTTTACTTCTGCGCACTATCGCCGGCCAGACCGCCGGCGATAGCACCCTCCCGCCGGTCACAGAGCATTCATCTCAGCAATATCCCGCGCCACCTGATCCGCAGAGTGGTCAAACATCGCCTGCTCCTGCCCATCCAGCGGCAACTCGATCACCCGCACAATCCCTTCCTCCGCCAGCACACACGGCACCCCCATGGCGATATCGGTTCGCCCGTATTCGCCCTCCAGCACCACCACCGCCGGCAAAATGCGGTTTCGCCCATTGGCGATCGCATCCACCATCTGCGCAATCGCTACACCCGGCGCATCACAGGCACTGCCCATTTTCTTCAACCCCAAAATCTCACCGCCCCCCTTACGCGTGCGTTCCACAATCCGCTCTATCTGCTCGCTGGACAGGAAGTGCGACAACGGCACCGACCCCACCTGACAGTAGCGCATCAACGGCACCATGCTATCGCCATGCCCGCCCAGCACCAGCGCCGTGATATCCCGAGCAGAAAACCCCGTCTCCTCGGCAATGAAGCACTTCATGCGCGCGGTATCCAGCACCCCCGCCTGCCCGAACACCTTGTTACGGCCCTGCCCGCTGAGCGACCAGGCGCGATAAGTCAGCACGTCGACGGGGTTCGACACCACCAGCACCGTCGCCGCTGGCGCATGGCGTTTGATATCCCGCATGACGCCATCGAGAATCGGCAGGTTGATACTCAGCACATCCTGCCGCGACTGCCCCGGCTTGCGCGGCACGCCTGCCGTGATCACCACCAGCTCAGACCCCTCCAGCATGTCGGCCTTGGCCCCGCCGTAAACCCGCGTATCAGACCCAGCCTCGACCGCCGCCTGCCACACATCCAGCGCCTTGCCCTGCGCCAACTCACCCTGCACATCGATCAACGCCAGCTCACGGCAGAACTCATCCCGGGCGATGATCTGAGCCGCCGCCTCGCCCACCATCCCGGCACCCACGATTGATAGCTTGTTCACCTGACACCTCCCAGCGGCGCGTGCCACCAGGAACACGCCTGCGTATAGAGAGAAGTATTGCCTGCTAATGCCCAAAGGCCACCCTGAGGTGGCCAGTGGTCGTTTAAAAGGGGGACGGTTGGCTTTCAGGCACTACGCCGGTTAATCGGCCGGGCACTGCTCGCGCTGTGACATCACCTTCCCGCACTGCTCACTGGCCAGGCGGCTGATGATCTGGATCGCTTGATGGATGCCCGCCGTGTTGCGGAAGCTCAGGCGCGGGTTGTGTTCGCATTCCAGCATTTCGTCGTGCTGGACCAAGGCTTCGCCGAGCAGTTCTAGGGTCCAGGCGTAGCTTTGAATGGTGGAGAGGCGTTCGTGGTCAGTCATGGGGGGCCTCCTGGGGTTTGGAGGTGGGGTGGGATTGGGTGTTGAGGGGGTAGAAACGGTGGGGGGTGGCGGCCGGCGAAGGGCGGCGGCGGAGAGCGGATGCGAGGATCCTTAACGGACTTAAAGTGAGCATGCATGAGGTCCTTTTCGGTTGAAGCACCACGCTGACCGTCGCCAAACGATTAGGGTGGCAGCTGTACGCGGGTTGGCGAACCGAGGAAAAGGAACCCGGCAGACCCTAAGGTCTCCCACGCACAGCCGCCATTACACGAAACTGCGGACGCAAAAAAAGCGCCTGCAATCGTGATCGGGGCGCCGTTGCGCCTTTTCGTACGGGTCGCCAAACCCGGTCGCGGAATGGTCCGCGACTTGAGCAAGTTATCTGGGTGGGCTTGGTATTGCAAGGTTCGGGGGTGTGTGAATATTCGCCGAGAAGCGTAGGTTTCTCGGCGCTGGCCAAGGACTCTACTGTCGAGGCTGAACGATCAATTCTGGGCAGCGTGGCGCATCCAGCTTCCGATACGTCCCGGCGCTTTTCAGCGGAGCAAGCTACGAATCACCACAAACAGTATTACCGAGCCCACAATCCCAGAGGCGACCAGCCAGCCCGTTGAGGCCATCGCGTGGAAAAACCCAGGGAAGAGTGGCGTCTTCTCAAGCTTCACAAGCACAAGGCAGAGCCATGGCATGAGGATGACGTAAAGCAGTGGAACATAAACGATTGTCTGAAGGACCAGTGTCAGTCCGCCAGCCCAGTCGTTCCAGTCGTGTGGTTTGGCCATGGTGTTTTCCTTTTCTTGAATGGGATGAGTGAATCATCCGCTTCCTACTGCCCTAAACCCAGTTTACGCTCTGGCGTCGGTACAGAGCGAGCAAAGCACCCGCGACAGGCGGGCTTTGCTGAGGATGTTTGGCAGCAGTCATGGACTGCTACCAAACGCTTTACTGGGAGACAGACGGACGGTTGTTGGACGTGAGGGCCCGGTTTTTTTGGGGCTGGAATCAGGTGGATTCTTTGATGTACCTCATAGGGTATCTATAAACAAATCAGCTAACTATGGCTTTCAGTGGAGTCGAATCGGGAAATTCGGTGGCTCCAGTGACAGCTATGCCCACCCTTCAAAAGCTAGGTGGGGAGCTGCCGAGAACGACTTATCACGGTCGTTGGGTGCCTGTAACATCGGAGGCGATTCATACTTCTTCAATACACCGTCCTTCATGCTTGAAGTTAGGTGACATCGGCGCTCACGCAAACGCCATTTGAATAGCTATTGAAATCTTGGCCAGCTGTAGGAAATTATACAGCTGAGTCTGGGCTCTAAGGAGCTTCCATTCTAACGTCTCCTACCGAGTGGGTGTGCGTTCCGTCTGTCTTAATTGAGAGAAGTAAGTGAACGCTCAGTGATCATTTCTGCCACTGGCCGTTTCTCAAAACTTTATCGGGCTATCCTTCTGCAGCTGAATTATTCCTGATTATCATTGCCTTGACGCATCTCCGAGGATTACCCTCGAAGCAAATAGTATTCATAAAGTATTTGCGTAAAAGGGGGCAGTCTATTTTCCAGCGATTCAGCAGCAGAAGAATCTGCTCACTGTGGGCGTCCATAATCTCGGTTTTGGCAAGCTCCGCATGCCACTAATAAAGTTGCTATAAAGAAAAAATCGTCAGACGACTGGCATTATGGAGATTCCAGAGTCTTTGCTGGCCCTCACTGAAGTCTGAACTATTACGGAGACACACTGACGACTGTTGGCTGAGAGTCCCAGTTATCGCCGCGATGGAGTTGAGCGATTTTTAGCCGTGGCTCATACGGCTCCATTGCCCAGCAAAAACACTCAAACTTCGTAGCAACCAAACAACAAATTATATTTAAGCTCCACAAACCAAAAAAACAATAACGAAATAACCAAGGTAGTGGCATATTGCCACGAAAAAAATTCTCGATTATCATAGCGTTAACCCAGAACATTGAAAGCTTCATCAGTTCAAACTTTAGAAATCTCAAAGTTACCAAGTCAGCCACAAATTACAGTACATAGGAATGATCTGAAATGTGGAAATCTAGTCGCGCAATATCAGACTTACTTGAAGAAATTCCAAACACAGCCGACCTAGAGAAATTTTATTCTCTAAGTATTATGTGGCGAAACGCTGTTTACCCTTGCGACTACAGTGCCGCCCCTGAATGGACTTCACTTTTAACTTTTAGCCGCGAGGGAGAAGAGTTATTAACCCACATTCGCGGAGACATACAGTCAAATGAGCCAGACTTATATTTAGCTCTATTCATGAAGTTCAATCATCATGACCTGATTTTTTCACACGAGTTGTCTAACCTAGATGGCATACTATCTCTTCTTGAAAAAGAAACACAAAGCAACAAAATCAAGTTTCCTTATAGATTCGGCCGTACACTATACGACAAATTCCACGAATTTGAGCACTTCGATAGGGCCAACCACTTATTACCACAAGATGTAGACGCGCTACTCAAAGACACCCCCAAAGGAGTGTACCAAGTCGGCAACTTAACTTTAGGGCCATTAGGAGTGGTTTACTCAGCAGAGCCTAGAGCTATTTACCCAGAGTTGAAATTACCACTTTGGCACTGCGCTGACACTGGATGCAACACAGTCCATATCGTTGATTTAGTTCGCCATCAACCTCCTGTCGAGAGAATCTTCAGCGCGATAAATCGAAAAGGGAATGACCTTTTCGGCCCGTCCTCCGAATGGAAAGCCAAACTGAAATGGTTACATCGTGAAGGACGCTGGGAAAACGGTAGAAAATATTCAGATTTAATTGAAACAATTGGCGACTGTATCGTAGGCAAGGAGAGGACTGCGCTAACAGCGCACGCACTCAAGGGTGCTTCAAAACTTTCCCTCCGTCAAATAATTACAGCCCCCCCTAGAAAAAAATCAAATGGCGACGGCTCGGCCGAGGATGTTGCCCAGCGCTTAACCTCAGAAGAGCAATTACAACTACTCATGTCTTTAGAGAACAATATACTGGTCGAGTATATTGACGAACTAACTGACAGAAGACTAATAAAGATACCGTTAGGGGATGTACGAAAACCTGAGTTCAGCGCTTCATCGAGGACTAAAGATCAGCGCTGCCAGCTTTCGGCATTGGGCCTACGGTCATATAGACCCAACCCAATTTCAAATCTCTCTGCGCTAATCCTTCAGGCTTATGAGTCGGAAAACATAGTAAATGAGCTTGCATGGAAGTTAAGACAAGCAGGAGGAAAAAACCTTAGAGAGGCTTTATTTAACCACATTAGAGATAAGGGGCCAGAGACTTCCGTTAGAGAACTAGTCCTTTCGAGCGCAGCTCTAACCAAAACAATCTGCAGCGAAGTCTCTTTATCGCTTAAACATATCTCGTCTAATGACAAAAAGTCCGTAGAAAAAATCTTATGGAAGCTTGGTTTTAATCCGGCTGACTATAGCGACACACTCAAACGATTGAAAGTCAGACTTAGCGACTTCAATCAAAAGCTACTATCAATCCCTTCAATTGATACAGAGGATGATAGGGAAGACATTCGATCAGCAGGTGTAAACCTATTCGTTTCTTTAGAAGAGTTTTTGGACAGCCTCATATCCTATAATGTATGGCTGCTCTACAATGACCACTTCTCCTCAAACAGATTTAGTTACGATATTGATGAGGCTCGACACTGCGTCACTCAAGCACTTAGCATATCCAATGAGGATGACATGGTAGTCGTCCCTTGGTCAGAGAGTGGAGATAACACATTAGGAACCCTTCTACATTATTTAGCTAAGACCGCATCGTGGATAGAGTCACTAGAGGATGCCAACCGAGATCAGCTCAAAAAGGATGAAGACGATCTCCCACACTACTACGACGATAAGCTAAGGCCTTTCCCATTCAGACATACACAATTATGGGCAGACGCTGACCTTAGTGAGCTGTCCAAATATAAAGATGGATTCATTACAATAGCGAGACTCATTGGACAAGCAGATTTAGCATCCGTCAGGAACGGAATCGACCACCATCGGGATGAATATAGCTTTCCTGAGTCCGACAAAATGTTTGCCTGCGTTGCCCGGCTTTCTCAGGCTTTGGAAAGCGCCGACATAAATCGGTACTTCCCTAAGCAATTTTGGCTGGAATCAAAGAAAGAGAACCGCTACGGAGTCAGAGAATACTCTTATCTAGATTATGCCGATCGAGAGCTTATTATTTTTGGACCAAATGTCGCAATGGGCCTACCCAACCAAATCTATGCCCATCCAGTAATTATTGCGCCTGGCAATTTACTAGGCTATCCAAACTCGCAGCTAATGTTTTGGATACAAGAGCGCAATGAATATTCAAATTTCTGGAGAGATTACCCTAAGAGGCGAAAACCTGAGCCAGCCCGGGAGAATGAGCCACTTGGGTCAAATTCATCAAATCATGAGCAAACAGCCAGTAAAGCCCCGACAGCATCATTAAGCTAATGGTATGTTGACGCATTAAATTTACCCACTAGAACCCCACCTATCCTAATGGTGGGGTTCTGAGTTCTGACTCAACGACTTATAGCATCGCTGTAACCACGCATCCGAACTCTAACCAAAGAAAAAGCAGAAGAAGTCCATTACGTGCCATAGCAGTTCGCACCTCGTAAAGGCTCTTAAGCATTAGCACATAGACACGGCACTGGGCAGCACCATATTCAGCGTAACAAATGGCGATTACGCGCCAGGGAAGAAAAAGGGACAGATTTATTTATCCATGTGATGGGCACCACCCTGCTCCTAGTTGCCCAGGGCGAAACCTCTATGCTCAGCTTGCATGCCGATCTGGGTTCGCTCGGTCTCGGTTGGCATGAGCGTTTCTCAGATAATCGACTTCTGGCTATTCAGCACCGGGTAATCGGCGCTTGTTACAATCCGGCGGCATCCGATCCCCCTTCGCTTGGATGCCAAATCTCCGTCAATCCTTTTTGGAAAGCCTTCCTCAACTCATCAGGACTTTTAAACTCTCCAAAACGCATGTCAACATACAGGATGGTCATCGCGGTAATTTTCTCATCGTACTTTTCTAATTTATTTATTATAAGTACCAAATCATCGGCCTGCACAATTACCTTTCCCTCAAGAGCTAAACCATAAATAGAATTTACGTTGTTTTTCTTGTGATCATGTTCAGCTCTAAGCCCCGCGGGTAAACCCGCTGTTACAGCGAACGCACCAGCTTTTAAATGTAGAGCAAGACGGTTACTCTCCAATAGATGGGATGGTTGCTGAGGACGATGGATCAGCGTGGGATGGCAGGGCTCGGCCTCAGGATCATGTCTGGCCAGAAAAATCATTATCTATAAAATTTCGGGATTTTGTATCGTAACCATTGAGCGAAGCCCCGATGCAGGAAATGGATTATCTCAAAATACACGCATCCCTAAGTGGAAAACGGCAGGCGCTTAGGCTGGATAGCGGGATAGTTCTGAGGGCTGAAACCCAAAAGACAGCGAGCACAAAAAAGCCCGCACAAGGCGGGCTTATCTTGAAACCAGATACCGAAAAATCACCACTGGCTCATCTCACTGGTGCCGGAGACAGACGGACGGTTGTTGGCCGTAAGGGCCCGGTTTTCGCGGGGCTGGAATTTGGTGGATTTTTTGATGTACCTCATAGGGTATCTATAAATAAATCAGCCACTCATGGCTTTCCGTGGAACCGAATCGGAAATTGCAGAGGATTCAGTGAGAACTACGACACCCGCTTCTAATGCTGGGTGAGGACCGGCAGAAAACACCCCTTTGCGATGCAAACAATCAGAACCGCTCGGGGATGTTGATGGAGCTAGGAGCGATTCAGTACTGAATCCGATTGAGGTAGATCTTCAGCAGAACTGCTGGGTTGTAAGTCAGGCGACCCGTTGCAGCTGAATCGACGCTCTCTAAGCCGAGTTCTACCGAATCGAATTCATAGACGAAAATGTCGACTACCCGAACTGGGCTTTCTTCGGCGTTATAATTATGTAGACACTTGAGCAGCAGTGTGACCTGCGTCCGAGCCTCACCCTCGATGAATCGCTTCATGATCGTTCCCACCACGATTTAGACGATTAGGAGGCTAGAGAACCGTAGATGTTTTCACACAGCCTGGCCCCATAGCAGATAAACGAAAAGAAACCGTTCTTCTGCTCCGTCTTGGAATAGGCTTGGTCGAGCTGCTATCAAGGAGCTATGCTTTGCAAGGCATTTTGATATCTCAATTAATAAGCATGGATTATCCTGATGAAAATCGTTTCACTCATGATCGCTGCAGTCCTTTCTTTCTCCTCAGTAGCTGCCTTCACGCACAGCGACGACACACTGACTCAAAGGGATGCCAAAGCAGGCGAGCGCCACTGCCACTAAGATAATCTCCAGCACCTTGAGCGCTGGTGCTCTTGACTTCTAAATACGCCGACCGCAGATAAACAGTCAACGACTAAAGCGACTTGCGGATACACGTCGTAATTTCTATCGTAAAAATATGGAATCACGCCTGAGCGTAGATTATTATACGACAAAGCCAACCATAACACCTTGACGACGACCATTACTCACTAATCTTAATACGGAGAGTAGCATGAAAATTATTTCATACTGGAAAAATCACAAAGAAATACATGTCGATAATGGCTTGGTTCTTATTATTGGTTGGTACGATCACAAGAATAAAGATAATGGTGGAAGTAAGGCATTAGGGGTTCACTGGGGAGATTATCCACATTCCAGGGGGATATTAAGCCCTTGTGTAATACCGAAAGCCACTCGCAGCGCTATTCTTTCCGGGCTGTTGCATCAAGCCGTTTCCAGTGCAAATCTGAAGTTGGTGGAATCAATCACTGAAGCAATTGAGTTCTTCCATGCCTAGCCACCCCACTATTGCTTAGTACGTCATTAGTTTAGTAAACGTTTGGCCAAGGAGGAATCCATGCCGTTTCGAGTAATTGAACTGACACAGGGAAATCTAAATAACAACCACCTTTACCTTTCCGGCATCATAGATTTATTCCCACCTGAATCCATTGGTGGAGCGAATGCAAGTAAGCTAGGTGTTCAACTAGAGATCCACTGCGGTATTACAGGACCGATACTCACTGACATTGCAGGTGACAAAAAGATTTTTAGAAAGCGGTCATGGGTGGGGGAATTTTTTCAGTCTCATACCCTGTCTGCTGGAAGCCGGATCATAATTGAAAGAACTGGGACCAATCGTTACCACATTTTCCCTGCGCGAGGGTAATACACAAACAGACCAATCGCGGTAACCAGTGGCTCAAGCCGCCGGGTCGATTCGACCAAGGGCGTCCAAGATGAACTAGGTGGTAAGCAAAAATATGATTGCTCTTAAAAAACTTTCCAATATTATTTGGCTGAATAGAAGGACGATAGATTTTGGCTGTGCCATGTCTTGGGATGAAGACACTTTTTTACAAACTTGGGTGCGCCAGAAGGATGAAAAAGCATGGGCGAACCTACCGGGCTGGTATTGGTTTGAGTCTGACCTAACTCTGGAGGAACTTGAATATCTTGAATTGCCTCTATCTCTTCCAAAAAAGGCGACCAAGTTTAATCAGGTGGCAGTATTCAATAAAATGCGGCTGGCACCTTCTGATATATTTAGGCCAAAAGGAGATGAATTGAATGTGGTTTATAGCGGTCAGGAAGGTCGAGTTTTTTCACGCCTCAGGATTCACTTCTCTTTGACCGAGAAGAATACCGGGACCGGGGCGCTTGGTATTTCTAAGTATCCATTGAGTGACAGGAGATGGCGAGCGAGCTTCTTCCATGAAGGAATGATCGATCAAGTCCCAGATATTAAACAAGAAGACCGAAACTCTCTCCGAGTGCTAATTTCGGAGAAGCACAATCGAGATTTACTGGAGACATGTTGGCGCATAGAACATGGATGGCCTGCGCTATGCATAAAATAGTTTAAAATTAAATACGTATTTTACTGAAGGCGGCGAAGCCCATTTTGAAGCAGTAAATGTATACATGCATTCTGGGTTTGAGAGTTAGGTGCCTTTTAAATTATTTCTACTAGTTCCCTTTTCTCCAATTTCAGCTGCTTTCTCCAATAGTTGATAAAGCTGTCGGATGGGTGGGCACGGCATAGGGTAAACAGCTCTTGGCCAACTGCGGTAAAGTTCACCTGTCCTGTTGAGATAGAAACACTATCCTCTGTCAGGTTTTCTGGCTCGGATTTCGGAATAATCATCTCCAATTGCTTTCCAAAGTAATTCATTAGTATCGAGTGACAGTCTTCAGGGGTGTCTTGATTAATTTGAGAGTCTACTGATACCGCAAAGCCTTCAGATGAATAATGCACAAGCCCCATAGACTCAAGATGCAGAGCTGAACCATAATCTACATCATGATTACGATAATAGCTTTCGCCTATGTCCAGTATGAACAACTCGGCACTTTGATCACGCGCCACTGCAAATGAGCAAAATTTTGTAAATAACTCTGCATCGCTGCTTTCGAGCACCGCGAGTGTACTAATGGTCTTCTTAGAGTAGCTGGATGTATTCGATGCTTTTTTTGCCAATACTTCTCCCCAAACACGCTGCATTTCTGGCTCGCTAATTGAATCGCAGTGATTAAAGAAATAGCTCAGCCAGTCTTTACTTATTTCGTCTGGACTTGAATCGTGAGAAAGTGAGCTAATAGCATTCGCGGTGATTCGCTCAATATTGTCTTGCTTGAACGCTTCTCGTCGTATATGACTTTGTATCGCCCTATGTTCTATTTCAGATAGCTGGAGCCTGCTATTTAAATTAATCAGTTCGGCATGAGCCTGTGCCTGCGCAAGCTTGATTATTTTTCTCGGCTCATATAATACTCCAATGGCATTTGATATTTTTTCAATTAGTATGCTTGCCGTTTGAGTAAGGCCACTTGAATTCGCAAGGAATTTTTCGCTATCGCTCATTTCTCGCTCTCGGATGTTATTAAATTTTACGTTCGTGCATTTGGTTGGGTCTGATATCTGCCTTGGTAATTTGCGGACATCTCGGAATCTGAATTTTCGGATGTGCCTAGACTGCGATGCAAGTCAATATTTATGAGAAAAATTTGACTTAACTATACTTGATATATAGCTATTGAGTCCACGCCCCGCCACTGCCAGGCGTTGTAGTTCAGCGACCATGATTGGACCGGGGCGTTTACTATCATAAACGTAGGTCCGATAGGTTCCTGATGCAAACTGAACAGTGATCGCACCTTCGCTCAATTCGTAAGCAACTACGTTTGACTGTCCACTGAGATTTTTGTAACGTTCCATGTTTTCACCCAACAAGAGATGGCAAGTCGCCACCCATCTACTCTAGACCTCATTTTACTTCCAGCCAATACCCAGATTCCGTAATCGAGAAGGAGCCCCAAATTTTTGGGCTTCTCTCTGCCCAATTTGATTCCGCTGAAAGCCATAACTAACTGATTTGCTTATACGCATCTACTGGAGAACTCCGGTTCGTAGGATAGCCAACTCCCTGCTCGGGCTTGGCAATTTCACGCACTGATCATTGCGAAGCGCTGCCGTGGTCCTGTTAACACTGGATAGGCGGTTTTGTGCGGTGCTGACGGCGAGGTCACCGCGCCTAACATGTCGCGCAAGTACGCCGCATAGTCGGTCACCTCCTTCCGATCAATCTGCTGCGCGTCATTGATACCCAGGCTCTGTTCGGAGCGGCACCACTTCACGAATGCCTGCCACCTGTCACAGTGCGCCTTGACCGTGCCGTAGTGACCGCCGCCGAACATGTCTTTCAGCGCCTGCGGCCCGGCGTAGCTCAATTGCCTGCCGTAGCCGAAGTTACGACCATCGCGTCTACCCACCAATGCCATGCCGGTTACCTCATCTTCCGCTCTCCAATCCTCGCCCCACGTCATCCCGCCAAGAATGCTGAGTGTTATCAGGGATCAAGACCCCTGCGACCTGTGGGGATGTCCTCTAACGCGGGACTGGCGGCTCCTTACGTCCGGGAGCAAGGGCATCTCATAATCTGGCCTCCTGAACACCGTTACCGGTGGGCGGGTGGAGACTGCATTGGCTGACGAGACCAGTGCCGCGAGATCCTGAGCCAAGTGCAAGCAGCAATGCGATGACCGGGGCATGCCTGACTGTCAGTCAGGTGCAGTCCATTCCTTGGTCTGCGGCACCATCATCCACATGGCTGTTGCTGGTGACATCGGCGTTTGTCACGCCGATTGTCACGAGGGGAATTGCCGCAAAGCCATGTGCGATCAGGGCTGCAGCAGTGGTAGAAGTGCCCGTCTCTTTCCAGGAGAAAGAGACGGGCACAGGTTGGCGCAATATTCGGCCAAGCGGATAGGTTGCTGCAGGGCAGCGAGATACGGTGTGTCTGGCACACAAGGGCCATATGTGTAAGAGCATCCATCACCGGGAAGGTGACCGGGCGAGCTGCCGGATGCGAATCGCCCTTGGGGAAAACCACCGCGGGAACGGCGTGACCTTTAAGGTTCTAGTCACCTGGGGTGCTGTCATCGACAGCGCTTGCACGACCAGTTCTACGCCTGTGGATAAACCCGGTCAAGGATCGAAATTCAGCGCTATTGAGGACGAGAAATGCGGTTATCCACCGGTGGAATTCCGTGGTAAATCTCGGACAACATCGTGGCGTTTAGCTTTTCAAAGTGAGGTCCATCCAAACAGGGCGGCTTTGCAGCCCTGTTTGGATGGACCCGCGCGAAAGAGCAGCCAGCTGCCGATCTTGCAGGCTCACCCGCGATTGAATGCGCCATGGCCATTCGGCAAGGCGGTGACGTTGTCGCCTACCGGGTGGGCAAACTCATGAGGGGTAATATGGCCCGATCTGTTGGCATCAATGTAGTTACTCCACCACGCCATGATCAACCGACGCTGCTCCAGAAATTGGGCCTTGTGGATGTAAGCAGCGCGCACGCGGTTACGCTCCTGATGGCTCATCTGCCGTTCAATCGCTGCGTCCGTCCATAGCCCTGATTCGAGCAAGGCACTACAAGCCATGGTCCTGAATCCATGCCCGCAAACGTCCTTGGTGGTGTCGTATCCCATATTGCGCAGCACCTGGTTAACCGTGTTCTCCGACAAGGGCTTCCAATACCTGTGATCACCGGGCAACACGAGTTCAGAGAAGCGATTCAAGCTGCGCAGCCGTTCAAGGATCTCGATGACTTGAGGCGACAGCGGCACTATCTGAATGTCTCCACTCATCTTGGTCCCGCGCGTGGAATAGCGGACGCCTTCAATCGGCTTGCGGGTATCGGGGATTTCCCACATCGCTCGTTGCAGGTCGAATTCATCCCACCGCGCAAAGCGCAGTTCACTAGAGCGCACGAACACATGCAGCGTCAGCAGCACTGCGAGCCGAGTGAGCTCGCGACCGGTGTAGTTGTCGATTCGATCCAACAGTTCAGGAAGGCGATTCAGCGAGAGTGCAGGACGATGCACGGTGCGCGGCGCTTGAATCGAGCCGGCCAGATCGAGCGCCGGATTTTGAGTGATCTGCCGCGCCCGCTTCGCACCCCGCATGATCGTGGATAGGTAGTTCTGCACACGCAGCGCAACATCCATTGTGCCGCGATCCTTGATTCGCTGGGTAACCTCAAGCAGATCGTGGGTGTCGAGTTCGGCGATGGGCCGCTGGCCAATCAGTGGAAACACATGGGTGCGCAACCTGCTCAGCACCGTCTTGGCGTGGCCCTCGGTCCAGCGCCGGGACATTTCGACGTGCCACTCCAGGGCAACAGTTTCAAAGAGAAGGCTCGCCCGCTGGGCTGCGATCTTGGCCTTTTGCTTTTCTTCCATCGGATCAAGATTGTCTAGCAACAGAGCCTTGGCCTCATCGCGCTTGGTCCTTGCGACGGCCAACGAGACGATGGGGTACTTGCCGATAATTAGCGTGCCTTCCTTGCCGTTGGGTTTGAAATACCGCAGCCGCCAAGTCTTCGAACCAGTTGGTGCGACGTACAGGTACATACCCCCGCCGTCGAACAGTTTGTAGGCGCGATCACGCGGTTTGGCCGTGCGGCATTTGAGGTCGCTGAGTGGAATGGCTAGACGTGGCATAAGGGTACGTTCTCCATTCAGGAAAGACGCTGTACCCCAAAAATACCCCCGGTTATTGGGGATTTTGTTGGTTCCCGACGGAGGGTCGTGGAAACGAAAAACCGGCCAAAAGGCCGGTTTAGAGAGCTTCCAAAGCATTAGGCGGAATGCAGTGGAGCTGGATGTGGTGCCGGAGACAGGAATCGAACCTGCGACCTTCGCGTTACGAGTGCGCTGCTCTACCGACTGAGCTACACCGGCGTGTAGCGCAACGTACCACTGCCGCAGCCGTTACGCAAACCCCTGTTTCCCTTCGTTTATTGCCCTACCCTCATGCCCCTTTGCAACCCTTTGGCGCCAGGTCTGCCTCGATGTTGGTGGTGCAGGTCCATCCGGTCGCGGAGCGGGTCAGGGTGATGGCCTTGCCAACCACGGTGGCCGGGGCGTCCACCAGGGTGCATTCGATGATCCCGGTACCGTCAGCAGCCTTGCCTTCAGCTTTGATCGCGCAATGCGCCGTCGCTGGCTGGCCGCCTAGCGACCCTACATCCAGCACGTCCTTGCCTTCGTTCAAGCGCAGGTCCATGGGGGGCTTGAGTGACGTGATCTCCAACAGCCCGGCCGCCGCCTTGGCGCGGGACTGGTGGTTGGTGTACATCGGGATGGCGATGGTCGCCAGAATGCCGATGATCGCGACGACGATCATCAGTTCGATCAGGGTGATACCGCGTTGCCCTTTCATGAACGTTTTCCTTGTTTATACGCATACACATTTGGGGTCACTCTCGACCCCAGGCTGGCAGCGGCGCAGTAGGCCTGAACAGACACCTTTTGTCACCCCTGCCCGCCTGGGCGTCACCTTCGCTGAACTACTCTAGTGAGCATCAGGGAAGCACGCCCTCTCATGGACACGGCAAGCTGTTTCCAAGCTTGTCGCTCGGGCAAAAAAGGACCTTTGCATGAACCATTCGATACGCCTCTACGCTTGGCAGGGCACCGACGCCAATGGCCTGGCCGTCAGCGGGCAAACACCTGGGCGCAGCCCGGCTTATGTGCGCGCGGGGTTGCTGCGCCAGGGCATTCTGGTGGCCAGTTTGCGGCCGGCCGGTGGGCTGGCGTGGCGGTGGCCAAAGCGGCCGGAAAAAGCTGACCCGGTGGGCTTCAGCCGGCAGTTGGCGACCTTGCTGAAAGCCGGGGTGCCGCTGCTGCAGGCGTTCGAGGTGATGGGGCGCAGTGGGTGTGATGCGGCGCAAGCGGCGTTGCTGGTGCGATTGAAACAGGATGTGGCGTCGGGGCTGGGGCTGGCGGATGCGCTGCAGCGCCACCCGGGGTGGTTCGATACGTTGTACTGCAACCTGGTGCGGGTGGGTGAGCAGTCGGGCACGCTGGACCGGCAGCTCGAGCAACTGGCGGGCATGCTGGAACAGCGCCTGGCCCTGCACAAGAAGGTGCGCAAGGCGATGATTTACCCGCTGTTGCTGCTGCTGACGGGGTTGGGGGTGTCGGCGGTTTTGTTGCTGGAAGTGATCCCGCAGTTTCAGAGCCTGTTCGCGGGGTTTGATACTGCGCTGCCGGCTTTTACGCAGTGGGTGATCGACTTGTCCACAGGGCTGGGGCGTTATGCGCCGCTGTTGCTGGTCGGTATGGCGATGCTGGGTTTGGCTGGGCGCCAGCTTTACCGGCAGCATGCGCCGGCGCGCCTGTGGATATCTCAGCGGGTGCTGGGCCTGCCGGTGTTCGGCGCGCTGCTGAGGCAGGCGGCGATGGCGCGTTTTGCGCGTAGCTTAGCAACGTCGTACGCCGCTGGGGTGCCGCTGCTGGATGCCATGGGGACGGTGGCCAAGGTGAGTGGTGGTGAGTTGCATGAACATGCGATTTTGCGGTTACGCCAGGGCATGGCCAATGGGCAGGGGCTGAACCAGGCGATGGCGACTGAGCCGCTGTTCCCGCCCCTGCTGGTGCAGTTGGTGGCGATTGGTGAATCCAGTGGCACGCTGGACACGATGCTGGAAAAAGCCGCCAGCCACTACGAGGAACAGGTCAGCCAGGCGCTGGAGCAGTTGACCAGCCTGCTGGAGCCCGCCATCGTGCTGGTCCTGGGCCTGCTGGTTGGCGGCCTGGTGGTGGCGATGTACTTGCCGATCTTCCAGCTGGGTAGCTTGATCTGAACATGACTTTATGGACCTTCCTGGCTTTGCAGCCGGCTTACTTCATCATCTTGGCGACCGTGCTGGGGTTGTTGGTGGGCAGTTTTATCAATGTGGTGGTGTACCGCCTGCCGATCATGCTGGACCGCCAATGGCAGCGTGAAGCACAGGAGGTGCTGGGGTTGCCGGTGGCCGAGCATGCGCGTTTCGACCTGTGCCTGCCGGCCTCGCAGTGCACCCAGTGTGGGCATCGGATTCGGGCGTGGGAAAACGTCCCCATCCTCAGTTTCCTGGCGTTGCGTGGGCGTTGCTCTGCCTGCAAGCAGCGCATCAGCGCGCGTTATCCGTTGGTCGAGCTGGGTTGTGCGCTGCTGTCGATGGCGGTGGCCTGGCGCTGCGGGGCCAGTGTCGAGGCACTGGTGCTTCTGCCGCTGACGTGGGGTTTGCTGGCCCTGAGCTTGATCGACCATGACCAACAATTGCTGCCTGACGCCATCGTGCTGCCGGGGCTGTGGCTTGGGTTGATCGTCAATTACTTCGGCGTATTGGTGCCCTTGCCCGATGCGGTGTGCGGTGCCGTGGCTGGGTACCTCACCCTGTGGACGGTGTACTGGCTGTTCAAACTGGTGACCGGCAAGGAAGGCATGGGCTATGGCGACTTCAAGCTGCTTGCACTGATCGGTGCCTGGGGTGGCTGGCAGGTGCTGCCGCTGACCTTGCTGCTGTCGTCGGTGGTGGGGGCGTTGGTGGGCGTGTTCCTGCTGCGGATGCGCAAGCATTCCATCGGCATGGCCATGCCGTTTGGCCCCTATCTGGCAATTGCGGGGTGGATTGCTGTGCTCTGGGGTGATGAAATATACGCCTCTTACCTGCAACTGCTTGGATTCTGATGACCACTGCAGCTTTCACCCCCTGGATTCTCGGCCTGACCGGTGGCATCGGTAGCGGCAAGAGTGCCGCCGCCGAGCGTTTCATCGAGCTTGGCGTGCACCTGGTCGATGCCGACCAGGCCGCGCGCTGGGTGGTTGAGCCTGGTCGCCCGGCGCTGGCCAGTATCGTCGAGCGCTTCGGCCCAGGCGTGCTGCTGGACGACGGCCAGCTCGACCGCGGCGCCTTGCGCCAGCTGATTTTCGCCGACCCGGCCCAGCGCCAATGGTTGGAAGCCCTGCTGCACCCGCTGATCGGGCAGGAGATTTTCAGCTACCTGGCCAAGGCGCAGTCGCCGTATGCGGTGTATGTGTCACCCTTGCTGATCGAGTCTGGCCAGCATCGCAAGACCCAACGCGTGTTGGTCATCGATGCCCCGCAGGCGTTGCAGGTGCAACGCACCCTGCAGCGGGACAACACCAGCCCCGAGCAGGTGCAGGCCATTTTGCAGGCCCAGCTGGCCCGCGAAGAGCGCCTGCGCCATGCCGACGATGTGGTGGTCAATGACCGCGACCTCGCGGCGCTGCACGAGCAGATCGACCGTCTGCACCACTTTTACCTGACTTTACGAGGAGGCCAGCCATGAGCCAGCCATTGACCGTCGATTGCCCGACCTGTGGCGCACCTGTGGAATGGGACGAGAAAAGCGCGTTCCGGCCGTTTTGTTCTGACCGTTGCAAGCTGATCGACCTGGGGGCTTGGGCGGCTGAGGAGCACAAGATCGCGGGTTCGGAAGAGTCCGAAGATGAGCTGTATTCCGGGGACCTGGAGCCGCGGCACTAAGCTGATCCCTGGCCCCGTGTAGGAGCGGCCTTGCGGCCCATCGCGACGCAAGGCCGCTCCTACAAAGGGCGGGGGTCAGTGTTCATCGTCCTTCCACGGCGCCTGCAGGTACCGCGTGCGGTTGAAGGTTTCCAGCCACTCCGGGCAAAACACCACCAGCGCACTGATCACCATGCCGTTGATGAACGCCTCGGGGAACATCATCAGCCACAGGTAGCCCACAAAGTCACTCAGCCACTCCGGCATGGCAAAACGCCCGTCCAGCCACAAGATACCCAGCCCGGCCAACAGGCACACCAGCACCGTCAGCGCCGCGGGGAAAAAACCTGAACAAAAGATATACACGAACAGGTTACGCGGTTGCGCGCGTTCGACCGCGATGGCGCACAGCTCGGTAATCAGCACCGGCAACCCGATCAACAGCAGGCCGTTCACACCGAGTGCCGCCAGGTCCTGACGCCCCAGCGCCAGCAACCCCAACTGAGCCATAAACCCCCCCAGCACAGCCAGCGGCCAGTCCAGCAGCAGGGTCACAGCCGTCATGCCAATGAAGTGATACGACACGCCCGTATCGAAATCGCGCCTGACCAGCCACAGGGCAAACAGGCAGAACACCGTGCCAAACAGCAGGTGCTGGCGGCGCCGGTCGGTGAACAGCTCCACCCAGCGCGCGCGGCTGGCGGCCCAGAGCAACAGTGGCACGTAACCCAGCCAGCCCAACGTGAGGCTGGTGCCCGACAACACCTGTGCACTGATCACCGGACGAATACCCCTCTCTCCCTTGTGGATAAAGGTGAGTCTACACCCATTCTCCGTTTCCTCCGGCTGCTGTAGGCTGGCGCCTCCACGCGCTTAACCTGGCCTGATCTGGCGGCCGCCCTTTCTGCATGCGGATGCTTCTGCCTGGGGTTTGGCGTGGTGCATCTGCTGGGTATCGTGCAGCAGTGGCCGGTGATGAGCTGATTTCTACGCACAAACAGCATCTTACCGTCATCGATTAGCGACTAAGCTTGTCTGCATGGATGACTCAGACTACCTGCGCCTGCTTACCATCCAGGCCGAACAAGCCAATGCCTTTCTCTCCAATGCACGCAAATGGGAGCGTGAGCGTTGGGTATGCCAACGCCTGCTGCAAGGGTTGAACATTCCCTACCGCAGCGAGGACTTCACGCCAGCCGGCCAGGAGCCGCCAGACGTGCTGTTCCGCGATGCGGCATTCGAGGTGTTTTTCGTGCTGGACGAAGGCCGCCGCCTCAACGATGAGTGGCGCGAAGAACTGCAACGCCGGCGCAGTGCGTTTTCCCTGGCGCAATTGGTGCGCCGTGAAGCACGCCCGCGGCGGATCAGCGCCACCGAACTGCTGGCTCGGCTGGCCCCGACCTTGCGCAAGAAGGCGCACAACTACCGTGAACGTGGGCTGGAACTGAACGAGCTGGACATCATCGCCTTCGCCAGCCTCAAGCGCGAAGTGCTTGACCTCAACACTCACTTCCCGCCGCCCACCGAATACCTGCGCCAGGGTTGGCGCTCGCTGTCACTGGTCGGGCCGACGTTCGCCAGGGTGTTGTTCGCCCACCCGGATGCGCCAGACTTCTTGCGCGGCAACCTGGGGCGCAGCATTGTGTTCGATGTGGGGATCAGTCTTTGATCCAGTGCCGAGAGTCTTTGCGATGGCGTACACTCGGCGCCAGAGATAGAAAGCATTATCATTTGTTTCAAGCGCTTGCCTGAACGCTGTAGCGTTTGCGCAGTCACAAACGTCTATCTGACGAGGCCCACCATGACCAGCCGCCTGAATCCTGAAGATCAGCGTCGTGTCGATGAGTATCTACGCGCCCCCCAGCACCAAGTCGAGCGCAGGCCCTTCCGGCCGTGGCTGCTCCTTGTACTGGTGGTGGCCGTGACCATTGGTCTGGGCCTCATAAGCCGCCTGTTGAGTGGACTGGTGCTATGAGCTGCCTTGCGCTCGCCCTCCCCTCGTGCAGTTTGCGGCCGGCCCCCAGGGCCACGAATTCCGTAAACCTTATGAGATATCCCCATGACTCATCGCATCGTGATTGTCGGCGGCGGCGCCGGCGGCCTGGAACTGGCGACCCGCCTGGGTAAAAGCCTGGGCAAGCGCAAGCAAGCCGACATCACCCTGGTCGACGCCAACCTGACGCACATCTGGAAGCCGCTGCTGCACGAAGTGGCAGCCGGCTCGCTGAACTCCTCGGAAGATGAACTGAACTACGTGGCCCAGGCCAAGTGGAACCACTTCAACTTCCAGCTGGGGCGCATGAGCGGCCTGGACCGTGAAGGCAAGCAGATCCAACTGGCCGCCACCCTCGATGAAGAGGGCCGCGAGCTGGTGCCTGCGCGCACGCTGAGCTACGACACATTGGTCATCGCCGTGGGCAGCAACACCAACGACTTCGGCACCTTGGGCGCGGCGCAGCACTGCCTGTTCCTGGACACCCGCAAGCAGGCCGAGCGTTTCCACCAGCAACTGCTCAACCACTACCTGCGCGCCCACGCTGGTGATGTGGCCAGCGAACAAATCAGCGTGGCCATCGTCGGTGCCGGTGCCACTGGCGTAGAGCTGGCGGCCGAGCTGCACCACGCGGCGCACGAGTTGGCAGCCTATGGCCTGGACCGCATCCAGCCCAAGGACATGCACATCACCCTGATTGAAGCTGGCCCAAGGGTTTTGCCTGCGTTGCCCGAGCGCATCAGTGTGCCGGTGCACAAAACCCTGGAAAAACTGGGGGTGAAGGTAATGACCAATGCCGCGGTCAGCGAAGTGACCGAGGATGGCCTGAAAACCAAGGACGGCGAAGTGATCCAGGCCAGCCTCAAGGTGTGGGCGGCGGGTATCCGTGCGCCGGGGTTCCTCAAGGACATCGATGGGCTGGAAACCAACCGCATCAACCAGCTGGTGGTACGCCCTACCCTGCAGACCACGCGCGATGACAACATCTTCGCCTTCGGTGACTGCGCCGCGTGCCCGCAACCGGGCAGCGACCGCAATGTGCCGCCACGGGCCCAGGCCGCACACCAGCAGGCTTCGATGCTGGCGCAAAGCCTGAAGGCGCGGTTGGAGAACAAGGCGCTGCCGACTTATGAGTACAAGGACTACGGTTCGTTGGTATCGCTGTCGCGCTTCTCGGCGGTGGGTAACCTGATGGGCAACCTGATGGGCAGCGTGAAGCTGGAGGGCTGGCTGGCGCGGATGTTCTATGTGTCGCTGTATCGCATGCACCAGATGGCGCTGTACGGGTTCTTCCGTACAGCAATGATGATGCTGGGTAGCAAGATTGGGCGTGGGACAGAGCCGCGGTTGAAGCTGCACTGACAGCTAAGCCCAGCCCCTCAGGCTGGGCTTTTTTGTGGCAGATCACCCAGCCCTTTGGGCTGCGGCAAGCTGTTTCCAAAACCTGTGGGAGCCGGCTTGCCGGCGATGCAGGCGCCGCGGTGCATGGCACCGGCTTCGCCGGTGTTCGCGGGGCAAGCCCGCTCCCACAATGCGTCAATTTTTAGAAATTGCGCAAGACAGTTGCTCCCAAAGGGCTCCGCTTAAACAGAAACCTTAACGGGTGCTTTTTTCGTGGGTTAAATTCGAGGCAAAAGAAAAAGGGCATCTCAGTCGAGATGCCCTTTTTACATGGTGGGTCGTGTAGGATTCGAACCTACGACCAATTGGTTAAAAGCCAACTGCTCTACCAACTGAGCTAACGACCCTGAAAATGGTCGGGGTGAGGGGATTCGAACTCCTGACATCCTGCTCCCAAAGCAGGCGCGCTACCGGACTGCGCTACACCCCGAGATTGGCTCCGCGACCTGGACTCGAACCAGGGACCCAATGATTAACAGTCATTTGCTCTACCGACTGAGCTATCGCGGAACTGAACTTCGGTACATCTTTACTACTTCGAAGTCTGTGTTAGCTTCGATCTCTTCAGCTTCTCTGCTTTCGCTTTGTCGCTGCTGAGGCCGGCTATTCTACATTCTTCGTTTTGCTTGTCAACCACTTTTTTTCATTCAACTTACTGATTTCTAAGTTGTTTTGCTAACACCGATGTTCGTGGTGATTCGCTTAGTGCCTGACAACGCGGCGTATATTAGGGGCACTCGATTTTAGATGCAAGCAGAAATTTCAAAATTTTCAGCAAGTTATCAAAAAAACCTGCGAGGCCCCGATTTTACGGTGTTTGCCGGGCCTATTCGTGGGCAAGCCCGCTCCTGCAGTGGCATCAGGGGCATAAAAAAGCCCCGCTGGTGCGGGGCTATTTTTTTCAGCTGGATCAGGCAAAGACGATTTCGTCGCCTTCCACCTTGGCAGTAATCGCCGACCCTGGCAGGAATTTGCCAGAGAGGATCAACTGCGCCAGCGGGTTTTCGATCCAGCGCTGGATCGCACGCTTCAGTGGCCGTGCGCCATACACCGGGTCGTAACCCACTGCGATCAGCTTGTCCAACGCCTCAGGGCTCAGGCTGAGCGACAGTTCACGCTCCAGCAGACGGCTGCGCAGGCGGCCCAGCTGGATTTCGGTGATGCCGGCGATCTGGTCGCGGCCCAGGGGCTCGAATACCACCACTTCGTCGATCCGGTTGATGAACTCCGGACGGAAGTGCGAACCCACCGCATCCATCACCGCAGCACGCTGCGCCTCACGGTCACCGACCAGTTCCTGGATCTGTGCAGAGCCCAGGTTGGAGGTCATCACGATCACGGTGTTGCGGAAGTCCACAGTACGGCCGTGGCTGTCCGTCAGCCGGCCATCCTCAAGCACTTGCAGCAACACGTTGAACACATCCGGGTGCGCCTTCTCTACCTCGTCGAGCAGCACCACCGAATAAGGCTTGCGCCGTACCGCTTCGGTCAGGTAACCGCCCTCCTCGTACCCTACATAGCCTGGTGGAGCGCCGATCAGACGAGCCACGGAATGTTTCTCCATGAACTCGGACATGTCGATACGCACCATCGCCTCTTCCGTGTCGAACAGGAACTCGGCCAGGGCCTTGCACAGCTCGGTCTTACCCACACCGGTCGGGCCGAGGAACATGAACGACCCACTTGGCCGGTTCGGGTCGGACAACCCGGCGCGGGAGCGGCGTACGGCGTTGGCCACGGCGGTAACGGCTTCGTGCTGACCGATCACGCGCTGGTGCAGCAGCTCTTCCATCTTCAGCAGCTTTTCGCGCTCGCCTTCGAGCATCTTGGCAACCGGGATGCCGGTCCACTTGGACACCACTTCGGCAATTTCTTCCTCGGTGACCTTGTTACGCAGCAGCTGGTTTTCCGACTTGCCGTGCTGGTCGACCATCTGCAGGCTGCGCTCCAGGTCTGGGATCACCCCGTACTGCAGCTCGGCCATGCGGCTCAGGTCGCCTTTACGACGGGCGCTTTCAAGCTCTTGGCGGGCCTGCTCGATCTTTTGCTGGATCTGCGCCGAGCCTTGCACTTCAGCTTTCTCGGAGGCCCAGATCTCTTCGAGGTCGGAATACTCACGCTCCAGCCGCTCGATTTCCTCGTGCAGTTTTTCCAGGCGTTTTTTCGCGGCTTCGTCTTCTTCTTTCTTCAGCGCCTGGGATTCCACCTTCAGCTGAATCAGACGACGGTCCAGACGGTCGAGCACTTCAGGCTTGGAGTCGATCTCCATGCGAATGCGGCTGGCCGCTTCGTCGATCAGGTCGATGGCTTTGTCCGGCAGCTGGCGGTCTGTGATGTAGCGATGGCTGAGCTTGGCCGCCGCAATGATCGCGCCGTCGGTGATGGCCACCTTGTGGTGAACTTCGTAGCGTTCTTTCAGGCCGCGCAGGATGGCAATGGTGTCTTCCTCGCTCGGCTCTTCTACCAGTACCTTCTGGAAGCGACGCTCCAGGGCGGCATCCTTTTCGATGAACTGGCGATACTCGTTGAGCGTGGTGGCGCCAACGCAATGCAGCTCGCCACGGGCCAGGGCCGGTTTGAGCATGTTGCCCGCGTCCATGGCGCCCTCGCCTTTACCGGCGCCGACCATGGTGTGCAGTTCGTCGATGAACAGGATGATCTGGCCTTCCTGTTTGGACAGCTCGTTAAGCAGCGACTTCAGGCGCTCTTCGAACTCGCCGCGGTACTTGGCACCGGCGATCAGCGCCCCCATGTCCAGCGCCAGCAGGCGCTTGCCTTTGAGGCCATCGGGCACTTCGCCGTTGATGATGCGCTGGGCCAGGCCTTCGGCGATGGCGGTTTTACCCACGCCAGGCTCACCGATCAGCACCGGGTTGTTCTTGGTACGCCGTTGCAGCACCTGCACGGTACGGCGGATTTCGTCATCGCGGCCGATCACCGGGTCCAGCTTGCCCTCTTCGGCACGCTTGGTCAGGTCGACCGTGTACTTGTCCAGAGCCTGGCGCGACTCTTCGGCGTTGGCGTCGTTGACTGCCGCGCCGCCACGCAGGTTATTGATGGCGTTTTCCAGGGCCTTCTTGGTCACGCCCTGGCTCAACAGCAGCTTGCCGAGCTTGCTGTTCTCGTCCATGGCGGCCAACAGCACCAGCTCGCTGGAGATGAACTGGTCGCCCTTCTGCTGGGCCAGGCGGTCGGCCTGGTTGAGCAGGCGCGCCAGGTCCTGGGACATGTTCACGTCGCCCGTGGGGTTCTGGATTTTCGGCAGTTGGTCGAGTTCTTTCACCAGTGCCTGACGCAGGCTGTTGATGTCGAAGCCGACCTGCATCAGCAGCGGCTTGATCGACCCGCCCTGCTGTTCGATCAGGGCCTGCACCAGGTGCAGGGGCTCGATGGCAGGGTGGTCCATGCCTACGGCGAGGGACTGAGCGTCGGATATTGCTAATTGAAGCTTGCTGGTCAAACGGTCTATTCGCATGGGAGTACCTTCCTGTTAGGGCAGGTCGGAGCGATGGACAGCGCCTTTAATGAAGAAACCTGCCAGAGATGACCAATAGATATGGGTGATTCTGGAAGATTCAAGCGTAGCGGGGTTGACCGAGGTCAACCTGATGGATTAGTGGTGGCTGCGTTGAGGGCTTGCCCGCGTAGAGGCGTGATACGTCAGCGAGGGGCTAGCCAGACCAACGAGGCAAACCGCCCACCTTGGGGCGTGCGGCGATACGAGAAGAACCGTGAGTCGCTGACCGTGCAGAAACCACCGCCATACACCGCCGTCACGCCACGCGCCGCCAGGCGAATACGCGCCAGCGCATAAATGTCGGCCATCAGCTTGCCCGGCCGCTCACCGTCGACAAAGGCCTTGGCAGCCTCCGGGTGCACGGCGGTAAAGGCATCACGCACTTCCAGCCCCACTTCGAACGCCTGCGGGCCAATGGCCGGGCCCAGCCACACCAGCACGTCTTCAGGCGGCAGGGCCAAACGGTCGAGGGTCGCTTCCAGCACCCCGCCCGCCAACCCGCGCCAGCCAGCATGGGCTGCAGCCACGCGGGTACCCGCACGGTCACAGAACAGTGCGGGCAGGCAATCGGCAGTCATTACGGTGCAGGCGATACCGGGCTGATCAGTCCAGCTGGCGTCGGCCTCGGCCACCACGGCCGGGTCGGCATCCGCCACCACCAAGCCATGCACTTGCTTGAGCCAGGCAGGCTGGATAGCAAATTCATCGCTCAGACGGCGGCGGTTTTCGGCGACTGCGACAGGGTCATCACCCACGTGATCACCCAGGTTGAACGCTTCATAGGGCGGCAGGCTGACGCCGCCCTGACGCGTAGTGACACAAGCGCGAACCGAGGCCGGGGCCGGCCAGTCAGGAAACAGCAGCGCCTGCGTCAGACCGTTCATCCGATAAAGCTCTCGCGGTCTTCGTTCAGCAGTGTCAGCAACCAGAGGAAATCATCCGGCAACGGCGATTCCCACTTCATGACTTCACCGGTAATCGGGTGGGCCAGCGCGAGGAAACGCGCATGCAGCGCCTGACGCGGGAAGGTCTTGACCGCCTCGACCATGGTTGGGCTGGCAGCCGGCGGAATGCGGAAGCGCCCACCGTACGTCTGGTCGCCGACCAGTGGGAAGCCCACATGGGCCATGTGCACACGAATCTGGTGGGTACGGCCGGTTTCCAGCTTGACCCGCACGTGAGTGTGAGAACGGAAGCGCTTGAGCACACGGTAGTGGCTGACCGCCGGCTTGCCGCCGTCGGTTACCGCCATGCGCTGGCGCATGCCGCCGTGGCGACCGATCGGGGCGTCGATCTTGCCGCCGGAGGTCACCACACCAATCACGATGCACTCATAGATGCGGCTGACCTTGCGGCTTTGCATTTGCTCGACCAGCCGGGTCTGCGCCTGCAGGGTCTTGGCCACCACCATCAGACCGGTGGTGTCCTTGTCCAGACGGTGGACGATACCGGCGCGCGGCACGTTGATGATGTCTGGCACGTGGTGCAGCAAGGCATTGAGCAGGGTACCGCTGGCATGGCCGGCGGCCGGGTGCACAACCAGCCCGGCAGGCTTGTTGATCACCATGATATGGTCGTCTTCGTAGACGATATCCAGCTCGATGTCTTCTGCGATCCACTCGCCCTGGGCCTCTTGTTCGGCCTCCAGGACAAGCACAGAGCCACCATAGACGGTGTCTCGAGGGCGCACGACGGCACCATCGACCGTCAGGCGGCCCTCTTTGATCCACGTAGTAAGCCGCGAACGCGAGTACTCGGCGAACAATTGGGCGGCGACCTGGTCGAGGCGTTGACCGCCCAGATCGGACGGTACCTCTGCGCTAAGTTGAATGATCTCGGACATGCTCGATTCGGCGGGCGCACAGCCTTTGGTTTCGGCTGCGAGCTTGTGGTTAAATACGGCTTCTTTTGTCCCGGGGTTGGCCGGGGCGCTCATCATAACAGGACGGCACCGCCCAAGACAGCGGCCGTCAAAGGGACGCAAGCCGCCATGCAAGTGAAACACCTGCTGCTGATCGCCATCCTCGGGCTTACCGCGGCCTGTTCCTCTAACAAGGAAGTCATTGACGAGAACCTCAGCGAAGCCGAGCTGTACCAGCAGGCCCAAGCTGACCTGGACAATTCCAGCTACACCAGCGCCGTGAACAAGCTCAAGGCCCTGGAGTCGCGTTACCCGTTCGGCCGTTACGCCGACCAGGCGCAGCTCGAACTGATCTACGCCAACTACAAGAACACCGAGCCGGAGGCCGCCAAGTCTGCCGCCGAGCGTTTCATCCGCCTGCACCCGCAGCACCCGAACGTCGACTACGCCTATTACCTCAAGGGCCTGACGTCGTTCGACCAGGACCGTGGCCTGCTGGCGCGCTTCCTGCCGCTGGACATGACCAAGCGTGACCCGGGTGCCGCCCGTGACTCGTACAACGAATTCGCCCAGCTGACCAGCCGCTTCCCGAACAGCCGCTACGCGCCGGACGCCAAGCAGCGCATGATCTACCTGCGCAACCTGCTGGCCTCCTACGAGATCCACGTGGCCGACTACTACCTGGGCCGCCAGGCGTATGTGGCTGCTGCCAACCGTGGCCGCTACGTGGTCGAGAACTTCCAGGAAACGCCATCGGTCGGTGACGGCCTGGCAATCATGGTCGAGGCGTACCAGAAGATGCACCTGGACGAGCTGGCTGCCACCAGCCTGGAAACCCTCAAGCTCAACTACCCTGACCACCCGAGCCTGGTCGACGGCGAGTTCCAGCCCAAGCAGACCGAGTCTGACGGCCGTGGCTGGCTGTCCAAGGCGACCCTGGGCCTGATCGAAACCGACGCCCCGCTGCCGCCGGGCGAAACCCGCGCCAACCAGGACGTGGTCAAGCAGTTCCAGGACGCTCGCTCCGAGATGCCGCAAGAGCTGTTGCCGAAAGACGAAAACGGCGACGTGATTCTGCCGCCTGGCCCGAAAGAAGCCGAGCAGGACCGTTCGTGGTTCAGCTACATGACCTTTGGTCTGTTCGACTGATTGATCGCAACACAAGAAAGGGAGGCCTTGGGCCTCCCTTTTTTATTGGCTGCGTCCTAGACTGTCGGCTTCTTCATTCGACAAGCTGGACACCATGGTTCGCCTACTTTTCTGGATCGCCCTGATCGCCGCCGCGTTCTGGCTGTGGCGCAAGTTCAAGATCAGCCAGCAATCCCACCCTGAGCCCAAACTCGACGACCCGCTGAAGATGGTGCGCTGCGCCCATTGTGGCGTGCACCTGCCTAATGACCGGGCGTTGCAGCTGGGCAAGGAGTGGTATTGCAGCCAGGCGCACCTTGAGCAGGGGCCTGGGCAATCGCGCTGAGGCGGGATTCGCTGAATGGGGGCGCTGCGCGCCCCAATCGCGACGCGAGGCCGCTCCTACAGAACAGCGTCATCGCCTGTAGGAGCGGCCTTGTGTCGCGAAAGGCCCGCAAAGCGGGCCCGGCACTCTCAGCCCAAGCGCCCTGCCGGCGCATACGGCGCCGGGTCGATGATCGGCTCAGCCCCGGTCAGCAAATCGACGAACAGCTGGCAAGACGCGGGCGCCAGCACCAGCCCATTGCGGTAATGCCCGCAATTGAGCCACAACCCATCATGCCCAGGCACCGGCCCGATATACGGAATACCTTCCGGCGACCCCGGCCGCAGCCCTGCCCAATGCCCCACCACCGTGGCCTCTGCCAGTTCCGGCAGCAACTCGACCGCCGAAGCCTTGAGGCTTTCCAGCGCCTGCTCGGTCGGGGTCTTGTCGTATCCAGCATGCTCCAGCGTACTGCCCACCAGAATATGCCCGTCACGGCGCGGAATGGCGTAGCGCCCCTTGGCCAGCACCATGCTCGGCAAAAAGTCCTCGGCACACTTGAACAGGATCATCTGGCCCTTCACCGGCTCTACCGGCAGTTCCAGGCCCAGCCTGCGCAGCAGGTCGCCGCTCCACGCGCCTGCGCTCAGTACCACTTCATCGGCATTGATCACGCCATCCGCCGTCTGCACACCGGTAACGCGCTCACCCTCATGCCGGAAGCCTGTCACCTGGCAGTGCTCACGCAAGCTCACGTTCGGTAGCGCCAGCAATGCCGCCTTGAGCGACTTCACCAAGCGTGGATTGCGCACGTTGGCCACACCCGCCATGTAAATGGCGCGCTTGAAGCCAGGGCCCAGCACCGGTACGGCGTCATAGGCCGCCGAGATATCCACAGCACTGAGCGGGCGTCGCTCGCGCTCGGCCCAGGCCAATGCCTCGGCTTCATCATCCAGGTCCAACCAATACAACCCAGTAGTATGGACTTGCGGATCAATGCCCGTGGTAGCGAACAGGTGCTCGCCCAGTTGTGGATAAAAATCCTGGGACCAATGCGCCAAAGCGGTTACCGCCGGGCTGTAGCGCCATGGGTACAGCGGCGAGACGATACCGCCGCCGGCCCAGGACGACTCGCGGCCGACCTCCCCCTGATCGCAGACCACGACCTGCCCGACGCTCGCCGCCAGGTTGAATGCCGTCAGCAGGCCGATAACCCCGCCGCCGACTACCACTACTTGCTTGCTCATCTGTCGATCCAAACACCTGAAGTAAAACCGCGATGCGCCGGGCATCATTCATTCTTCAGCTTCCCCAGCATCGCTCGCGGCCTTCCAGGCTGCCCGGGTTGCTCTGCACGCCGCTTTGGTCGAGCTGAAAATCACCACAGCGGTCATCGGCCATCAGGCCATTCGGCAGCCGCCTTGCGCTCAGCGTAAAGGTATCGCTGCTGCGCTGGGCCTGCAGGCTGTAATGACGGTTGGCAGTGGGCAAGGCCAGCTCGCCTTCGGCGTATTGGCCCGTGCGCACGCGGTGGCGCTCCAGGCGCAAGGCAGCGTCATGCAGCAGGCCAACCACTTCGCTGCGTGCGGCTCGCCGAAGCTGGTCGCTGTAACTGGGGTAGGCAATGGCTGCCAGAATGCCGGTCACGGCCACGACAATCAACAATTCGATCAGGGTCAGGCCTTGCTGCATGTCAAGGTTCCCCCAATCGTTGTCGCCAGAGGATGCGCCGCACCTCATCACCTGACAGGGCATACACCGCTTCAAGTACATGGCGCGACTCGACCTGTCGGCTGACGGCAGTCACCCTGAACAAGGTGGCCTGTTGGCCCTCGGGCAAGTGGGCGACGCGGTCGCTTGTGCCAAGGTTTTGCACCTGAAAATAGCCGCTTTCGATGCGCTGCCAGCTGCCTTGCAAGTCGTGCGGGCGTTGTGGCGGCTGGCAGGGCTTGCACAGCGGGGGCGTAACCAGCATTAGCTGGTCAACAGCCAGCAGCAGTGTCTGTTCGGCTTCCTCAAGTGCCTTGAGCCCATCACGCCAGTAGCCGGCCATGCGTGTTTCAACCAGCGCATCTCGCAGCGCCGAGGCCGCGATCAGGCCAAGCAGCAAGCTCAGCACCAGCGCCAACAGCATCACCACACCGCGTTGGCGCTTCACAGTTCGGGCACCGGGTTACGCAGCGCCACACTCAGCGCATGCTGCTGTTCGATGCGCAGGGTGGGCTCGTACAGGGTCAGGTGCACATCTACCCGCCCGCCCTGCGGTGTTTCGACGAACGCCACGCGCATATGGCGCACATGGTCGACCAGCGGTTGCGGAGTGCCTCGTCGCCGGAACTTCAACGTACCGTCCTCCAGCGCATACACGTGCCGGCTGATAGGGAACGCCAACAGCTGACCGTTGCTTTCAGCTCGCCCCTTGTACACGTGGGCCTCGTCGGTGCAGTTGGTCAGCAGCGTCCAACCTGGAGCACCACTATGCCCTGGCAGCTCGGCGACCACCAAGCTCAAGCTAGTGGGGCTCACATGCAGCGGTCGGGCGAATGCCTGAAGTGCTTCCGGGTCGTTGAAATCGCCGGGCTGCAAGCGCAGGCAACCGAACATGCCGGCCATGCGAATATCCTGGGCCATGCGCTGCAACGCCAGCCGGGCATCATCCTGCAGGCGTGAGGCCACACCTTGCAGCCGCCAGGTTTGATGGGCAGACACGAACAGCTGGCTAGCCGCCGCCAGCAGCCCCAAACCGATGGCGAGCGCCAGTACCCCTTCAAGCAGGCTAAAGCCACCTTGTGCGCGCTTCACCGCTGTACCTTCCGCGCGTCAGCTGCCCTGCTCCGCTCTAGCTGCGTGTGGTTCAACAAGGCGGCCTGCGCGTCGTGCCGTGCGCTGTCGGTTGCCTGCAGTGCGCGCACCTGCAGCGCAGCAGCGGCAAACAGGCCCACTGCCACGACCACCATGGCCAGCAGTACCTCGAGAAGCGTCATGCCCCCTTCCATCGTTCGCATCCCTGCGCCCCCTGCGACTTTTCCTGCAGCTGTTTAATCACTGGGCGACTGGATCAATTGCCCTGCGACGTTGAAGCTGAAGCGAAGCACGTCCAGGGAGAAATGCACGGTGCGGCAACAGGGTGCAACACTGATACAAATGATGTTGGCGCTGGCCATGGCGGCCGTTCTGACACAGCTGGGGATGCCGGCCTACACCGGGCTTTCTGATGACTTACATAGCGCAGCCGCAGCGCGGGACCTGGCGCAGGCACTGCGCAGCGCGCGCAGCCACGCCTTGCTGCAAGGCCAGACAGTGCGGGTGCAGCCGATGGAAGGCGATTGGGGTAAGGGTTGGCGTGTGGTGCTTGAACACAATCAGCAGGTGCTGCGTGAACACCGCTTGTCGCGGCCGCTGAGAATTGCCCACAACACCCCGGGGCAGGTGAGGTTCAGTGCAGTAGGTGTTCCGCTGGGGCGTAGCAATTCAACACTGGAGATCTGCGAACGCGCCTCCCCCACCGGCCAGCATCACGTCGTGCTGTCGACCAGCGGCAGAATCAGCGTGCGCACAGGTGAGCCCGAGCGGGGCTCTCTGTGCGCACGCTCTTGATCAGATCAGCGAACGAACCCGCAGCTCTTTGGGCATCGAGAACGTGATGTTCTCTTCACGCCCATCGAGCTCTTCGGCGCCAGAAGCGCCCCACGCCTTGAGCTGCTCGATCACACCACGCACCAGCACCTCTGGGGCAGAAGCACCCGCCGTGATGCCGATGCGGGCGGCGTCGCCAAACCAGCTGCGCTGCAGGTCCTCGGCACCATCGATCAGGTAGGCCGGGGTGCCCATGCGCTCGGCCAGCTCACGCAGGCGGTTGGAGTTGGAGCTGTTCGGGCTGCCGACCACCAGGACCACGTCACATTCGTCGGCCAGTTGCTTGACTGCATCCTGGCGGTTCTGGGTGGCGTAGCAGATGTCATCCTTGCGCGGGCCACCGATGTTCGGGAAGCGCGCACGCAGGGCATCGATGACACGGCTGGTGTCATCCATCGACAGCGTGGTCTGGGTCACGAAGGCCAGGTGGTCCGGGTCGCGCACCTGCAGCTTGGCAACATCCTCCTCGTCTTCGACGAGGTAGATGGCGCCGCCGTTGCTGGCGTCGTACTGCCCCATGGTGCCTTCCACTTCCGGGTGCCCGGCGTGGCCGATGAGAATGCACTCACGGCCGTCGCGGCTGTACTTGGCCACCTCGATGTGCACCTTGGTGACCAGGGGGCAAGTGGCATCGAACACCTTCAGGCCACGCCCGGCCGCTTCCTGGCGCACGGCCTGGGAAACGCCATGGGCGCTGAAGATGACGATGACGTCGTCAGGCACCTGCTCCAGCTCTTCGACGAAGATGGCACCGCGGTTGCGCAGGTCTTCGACCACGAACTTGTTGTGCACCACTTCGTGGCGTACGTAAATCGGCGGGCCGAAGACTTCCAGGGCACGGTTGACGATCTCGATCGCCCGGTCGACCCCCGCGCAAAAGCCGCGAGGGTTGGCGAGTTTGATTTGCATGCTCGGCTCCAGGCTTACAAGGCTTTCACATCGAGGATCTCCACCTCGAAGCTCAGGGTCTTGCCAGCCAGTGGGTGATTGAAGTCGATGGTCACCTGCGCGTCATCGAAGGCTTTGACCACGCCCGGCAGCTCGGCGTTGGCGGCGTCGTTGAAGATCACCAGCAGGCCTTCGGACAACTCCATGTCGGTGAACTGCGAGCGCGGCATCACTTGCACATTCTGCGGGTTCGGTTGGCCGAAGGCGTTCTCCGGGGCCACGGTGACGGTGCGCTTGTCGCCGGCCTTGAAGCCGAACAGCGCGGCTTCGAAACCAGGCAGCAGGTTGCCGTCACCGACCTTGAACATGGCGGGCGACTTGTCGAACGTGCTGTCGACCGTGTCGCCGTTTTCAAGGTGCAGGGCGAAGTGCAAGGTGACTTCGGTGTTCTGGCCAATACGGGTGTCAGTCATGGACAGGCTCCTCGGACTTCTTGCTCTTGAACATATCCAGCGCCAGCATCACCGCACCAACGGTGATGGCACTGTCGGCCAGGTTGAAGGCCGGGAAATAATGGCGGTTCTGCCAGTGCACCAGGATGAAGTCGACCACGTGGCCAAGCACGATGCGGTCATACAGGTTACCCAGCGCACCACCCAGCACCAATGCCAAGGCGACGGCCAGCCAGGTCTCGCTGCGCCCCAGGCGCTTGAGCCAGACCACCAGCACCGCACTGACCACCAGGGCGATCAGGGCGAACAGCCAACGCTGCCAGCCGGAGCTGTCGGCGAGGAAGCTGAACGCCGCCCCGGTGTTGTAGGCCAAGGTCCAGCTGAAGTAGTCAGGAATGACCACGATCTGCTGGTACAGGCTCAACTTGCCTTCGAAATAGACCTTGGTGACCTGGTCAAGGACCAGGACCACCAGGCTCAGCCAGAGCCAGGCAAGGCGCCCGAAGCGCCCCGCAACAGGGTTAGGCATAGTGGCGCACCTCGCCCGAACCGCTCAGGTTGTCGACGCAACGGCTGCAGATTTCCGGGTGCTCCGGGTGGCTGCCAACGTCGGCGCGGAAGTGCCAGCAGCGGCCGCACTTGGCGTGGCCAGACTTGACCACTTTCAGCTTGAGGCCTTCGACTTCGGTCGCCACGGCATCCGCCGGTGCCTGCACGAACGGCACCACGCTGGCAGCCGAGGTGATCAGCACGAAGCGCAGCTCGTCGCCCAGCTTGCTCAGGTCGGCGCTCAGGCCTTCTTCGGCGTACAGGGTAACTTCGGCTTGCAGGTTGCCACCAATGACCTTGGCGGTACGCTGGTTTTCCAGCTCCTTGTTGACCGATGCCTTGACCGCCATGACGCGGTCCCAGTAGGCACGGTCCAGCTCGGTGCCTTCCGGCAGCTCGCTCAGGCCCTGGTACCAGCCGTTAAGCATCACCGACTCGTTGCGCTCGCCCGGCAGGTACTGCCAGATTTCGTCGGCGGTGAAGGCCAGGATCGGCGCGATCCAGCGCACCAGCGCTTCGCTGATGTGGTACAGCGCAGACTGGCACGAACGGCGCGCGACACTGTTGGCGCCGGTGGTGTACTGGCGGTCCTTGATGATGTCGAGGTAGAAGCCACCCAGCTCCTGCACGCAGAAGTTGTGGATCTTCGAGTAGACGTTCCAGAAGCGGTACTCGCTGTAGTGCTCTTCCAGCTCGCGCTGCAGCAGCAGCGTGCGGTCCACTGCCCAACGGTCCAGGGCCAGCATGTCCTCTGGGGCCAGCAGGTCGCGGGACGGATCGAAGCCCGACAGGTTGGACAGCAGGAAGCGCGCGGTGTTGCGGATACGGCGGTAGGCGTCGGCGCTACGCTGCAGGATCTGCTCGGAAACCGCCATCTCACCGGAGTAGTCGGTGGCCGAAACCCACAGGCGCAGGATGTCGGCACCCAGGGTGTTGTTGACCTTTTCCGGCTCGATGGTGTTGCCCAGCGACTTGGACATCTTGCGGCCGTTCTCGTCCACGGTGAAGCCGTGGGTCAGCAACTCGCGGTACGGCGCGTGGTTGTCGATGGCGCAACCGGTCAGCAAGGACGAGTGGAACCAGCCGCGGTGCTGGTCGGAGCCTTCCAGGTACAGGTCGGCGACCGGGCCGGTAGCGTGGCCGATGTCGTGCGAGCCACGCAGCACGTGCCAGTGGGTGGTGCCGGAGTCGAACCACACGTCCAGGGTGTCGGTGATCTTGTCGTACTGGCCGGCTTCGTCACCGAGCAGTTCGGCGGCGTCCAGCTTGAACCAGGCCTCGATGCCTTCTTGCTCGACGCGCTTGGCCACGGCTTCCATCAGCTCGACGGTACGCGGGTGCAGCTCGCCGGTCTGCTTGTGCAGGAAGAACGGGATCGGCACACCCCAGTTGCGCTGACGCGAGATGCACCAGTCCGGGCGGTTGGCGATCATCGAGTGCAAGCGCGCCTGGCCCCAGGCCGGGACGAACTTGGTTTCTTCGATGGCCTTGAGGGCGCGCTCACGCAGCGGCTCGCCGGTGGTTGGCTGCTTGTCCATGCCGACGAACCACTGCGCGGTGGCGCGGTAGATCAGCGGGGTTTTGTGGCGCCAGCAGTGCATGTAGCTGTGGCTGATGGTTTCGGAGTGCATCAGCGCGCCGACTTCGCCCAGCTTCTCGACGATGGCCGGGTTGGCCTTCCAGATGAACTGGCCGCCAAAGAACTCCAGCGACTCGACATACACGCCGTTGCTTTGCACCGGCGTGAGGATGTCGTCGTTGACCATGCCGTAGCGCTTGCAGGTGACGAAGTCGTCTTCACCGTAGGCAGGTGCGGAGTGGACCACACCAGTACCGGCGCCCAGCTCGACGTAGTCAGCCAGGTAGAGTGGCGACAGGCGATCGTAGAACGGGTGGCGGAAGTTGATCAGCTCCAGGGCCGAGCCTTGGGCGGTCGCAACCACCGAGCCTTCCAGGTTGTAACGCTTGAGGCACGACTCGACCAGCTCTTCAGCCAGCACCAGCAGGCGCTCGCCAGTGTCGACCAGGGCGTACTTGAACTCCGGGTGAATGTTCAGCGCCTGGTTGGCAGGGATGGTCCACGGGGTGGTGGTCCAGATCACGATGGCGGCAGGCTTGGCCAGCGAGGCCAGGCCAAAGGCGGCGGCCAGCTTGTCGGCGTCGGCGACCGGGAAGGCCACGTCGATGGTCTGCGACTTCTTGTCGGCGTATTCGACTTCCGCTTCGGCCAGTGCCGAACCGCAATCGAAGCACCAGTTCACAGGCTTGAGGCCCTTGAACACGAAACCTTGCTTGACCATCTCGGCCAGGGCACGGATTTCACCGGCCTCGTTGGCGAAGTTCATGGTCTTGTAAGGGTTGTCCCAGTCGCCCAGTACACCCAGGCGGATGAACTCGGTCTTCTGCCCTTCGATCTGCTCGGCGGCGTACTCGCGGCACAGCTCGCGGGTGCGGTCGGCGGACAGGTGCTTACCGTGGGTGACTTCGACCTTGTGTTCGATCGGCAGGCCATGGCAGTCCCAGCCCGGCACGTAGGGCGCGTCAAAGCCCGCCAGGGTCTTGGAACGGACGATCATGTCCTTGAGGATCTTGTTCAGCGCATGACCGATGTGGATCTTGCCGTTGGCATAGGGCGGGCCGTCGTGCAGGACGAACTTCGGACGATCCTTGCCAATTTCGCGCAGCTTCTGGTACAGGCCAATGCTGTCCCAGCGCTGCAGAATCTGCGGTTCGCGCTGAGGCAGGCCGGCCTTCATCGGGAAGGCGGTGTCCGGAAGGTTTAGCGTGGCTTTGTAGTCGGTCATTTCAGGCTCTTCGTTAGCGGTTGAGCGTGCCAATGTGCACGTGCGGCGGCGATGTCCGCGTCGATCGCCGACTTCAGCGCCTCAAGGGAGGCGAATCGCTGCTCTTCACGCAGCTTGTGGTGGAACTCCACCGTCAGACGCCGGCCATACAGGTCGCCGGCATAATCCAGAAGATGAATCTCCAGGTGCGGGCGCCCATCACCGGCAACGGTGGGGCGCACGCCGATATTGCCGACACCCGGCCAGGCCTTGCCGTCGATTTCGATGCTGGCCAGGTAAACCCCGGACAGCGGCACGCGGCGGCGCTTGAGCTGGATGTTGGCGGTGGGCGTGCCAAGTTGGCGCGCGAGTTTTTGGCCGTGCAAGACCCGGCCAGTGATGCGGTACGGGCGGCCCAGCAGGTGCTCGGCCAGTTCGAAGTCGCCTTCGGACAACGCCTTGCGCACTTCGGTGCTGCTGACCCGCAAACCATCCTGGATAACCGTGTTGGCAGCTTCGACGGTGAACCCGTACTTGTCGCCGGCCTCGACCAGGAAGGCAAAATCGCCTGCGCGGTCGCAGCCAAAGCGGAAGTCGTCGCCCACTTCGAGGTGCCGCACGCCCAGGCCGTCGACCAGGATGGCCTTGACGAACTCATCGGCGCTGAGCTTGCTCAGGCGCTGGTTGAATGCCAGGCACAGCACGCGGTCGATGCCTTCGGCGGCCAGCAGCTCGACCTTGTCGCGCAGCCGAGCCAGACGCGCCGGGGCAGTATCGGGGGCAAAGTATTCGCGCGGCTGTGGCTCGAAGATCACCACGCAGGTCGGCAGGCCAAGTGCTTGGCCGCGCTCGCGCAGACGCGCCAGGATTGCCTGGTGGCCGCGGTGAACCCCGTCGAAGTTGCCAATGGTGGCGACACAGCCCCGGTGCTCGGGGCGCAGGTTGTGAAGACCTCGAACCAGCTGCATAACGCGCTTCTTGCTCATAAAGTGGCCGATTATAACCACACCCGGGCGCCGGTGACAGGCAGCAGCGCCCAGGGGTGGCGTGGAATGCGAAAAACCGACGCCTGACGTGCGCTAGGCCTCAGTGCAGGGCCTTGCGGGCAAAATGCCGTGGCCGGAAGCCGCACAGGTACAGGCAGCCGAAATACGTCACGACACCCGCCAGGATCAGCGCCCCGAGACGCACGAAGCGCTCGAGCATGCCGCCCTGCTCCCAGGCCGGCATGACGTGCATGCCCGCCAGCAAAACCGCCGACATCAATGTAACTGCCAATATCAGCTTGAACAGGAAGCGTACCCAGCCCGCTTGCGGCTCGAACAGCCCTTGGCTGCGCAGCTTCCAGAACAGCAGGCCGGCATTGAGGCAGGCACCCAGGCTGATCGCCAGGGCCAGGCCAGCATGCGCAAGCGGGCCGACCAGGACCAGGTTCAACAGCTGAGTGCAGACCAGCGTGAACACCGCGATCTTCACGGGTGTCCGGATATTCTGCTGCGCATAGAAGCCTGGTGCCAGTACCTTGACCAGAATGATCGCCAACAGGCCCACAGAATAGGCCATCAACGCACGCTGGGTCATGGCCGCATCGAACGCGCTGAACTTGCCGTACTGGAACAGCGCCACAGTCAGCGGCTCGGCGAGAATGGCCATGGCCAGTGTGCAAGGCAACACCAGCAGGAAGCACAGGCGCAGGCCCCAGTCGAGGATGCGCGAGTATTCTTCGCGGTCCTTTTTGGCGTAGGTCTTGGCCAACGTCGGCAGCAGGATGGTGCCCAGGGCCACGCCAAGCACGCCGGACGGCAGCTCCATCAGGCGATCGGCGTAATACATCCACGACACCGAGCCGGCTACCAGGAACGAGGCGAAGATGGTGTTGATGATCAGCGATATCTGGCTGACCGAAACGCCGAGGATTGCCGGCAGCATCTGCTTGAGCACGCGCCATACACCGGTGTCGCGCAGGTTCAGGCGTGGCAGTACGAGCATGCCGATCTTCTTCAGTGCGGGCAGCTGGTACAGCAGTTGCGCCAGGCCGCCTGCCAGTACACCCCAGGCCAACGCCATGATTGGCGGGTCGAAATACGGCGTGAGCACCACGGCGAAGAAGATCATCGCCACGTTCAGCAGGGTCGGGGTAAACGCCGGGACCGAGAATCGGTTCCAGGTATTGAGGATCGCCCCCGCCAGCGACGACAGCGAAATCAGCAATATATAAGGAAAGGTCACCCGCAACAGGTCGGTGGTAAGCGCGTACTTTTCGGCGCTGTCGACGAACCCAGGCGCTGTCGCCCACACCACCCAGGGTGCTGCGAGGATGCCAACGGCCGTGACCAGGGCCAGGACCAGGGTCAGCAGGCCGCTGACATACGCAATAAAGGTACGGGTCGCCTCCTCGCCCTGCTGGGTCTTGTATTCGGCCAGAATCGGCACGAACGCTTGCGAAAACGCCCCCTCGGCAAAAATCCGCCGCAGCAGGTTGGGCAGCTTGAACGCGATGAAAAAGGCATCAGTGGCGATGCCGGCACCAAATACACGCGCCAGGATGGTGTCGCGCACAAAGCCCAACACCCTGGAAATCATGGTGATTGAGCTGACAGCGGCCAGGGATTTGAGCAGATTCATCGAAAAGATTCACGTCAGAGACAGAGGACGCTGCAGACAGCGTTCGAATGTGCGATACTCCCGCGCCTTCGCAGGGGAGCCAAAAATTCCCGAGTTTACAGGTCGCGCAGCAGAAAGGAATCTTTCCCTCTTGTTGGCGCACCGCTCGGCGGAACCTTGCAGGTGGCCTTGACATCCGTTCGACTGATCGGCATGATTCGCGGCCTATTTTGTTTGCTATTTACCTAAAGTCTTTCGAGGAGCTCGACGGTGGCCAACACACCTTCCGCCAAGAAACGTGCAAAACAGGCTGAGAAGCGTCGCAGCCACAACGCCAGCCTGCGTTCCATGGTCCGCACCTACATCAAGAATGTAGTTAAAGCCATCGACGCAAAAGACGCTGAAAAAGCGCAAGCCGCTTACGTTCTGGCTGTGCCTGTAATCGACCGTATGGCCGATAAAGGCATCATCCACAAGAACAAAGCTGCTCGCCACAAAGGCCGTCTGAATGGCCACATCAAGGCGCTGAAAGAAGCTGCAGCTGCCTAAGCGACATGCTTGTCAAAAAACCGACCCTAGGGTCGGTTTTTTGTTGCCTGCGATTTTTAATTGCATGGGCTTTGTGTAGGAGCAGCCTTGTGCTGCGAAGAGGCCGGTGTGAGCACCTGACATCATTAGGCACTGTCGAACTCCACTTCGGTACGCCCACTGCCCAGGCGCAGGTCAGGCCCCCATAGCAGCAGGTCATCGTCCTGCGCAGGGCGCGATACCGCAAGCTCGGTGCGGTCGATGGCAATGCGCC